>CAJQMS010000138.1 GCA_905479505.1 uncultured Burkholderiales Genera incertae sedis bacterium
CACAAGTATCCTCTCCATTGGGGAGAGTTTTTGTCGCTGGACTTAAAAATATAGACAACACTAAAGATGCGATGAAAGAAGCAATTGAAGAAGCAGGAGTGGAGGTCGCTCACGAGTTAGAGAGGTACCTAACGACTCTCGGTACAATCGCAACGATGGCTCCCCTGCTTGGCCTTTTAGGGACGATCATTGGAATGATTGAGATATTTGGAGCTTCAACACCCACCGGCATTACGGATCCAGCGAGGTTAGCGCATGGCATATCGATTGCTCTATACAACGCAGCATTCGGTATTATTGTCGCCATCCCGAGTTTGGTATTTTATCGGCACTTCCGTTCAACAGTGGACTCTCTGACTGTGCAAATGGAACTCCAAGCGATGAAATTAATCGATTTAACGCGCGGTAATCGGGCGAAATAGACCCTAATATGAATTTCAAACGATCATCTTTTCGTGAGGAGCCGGACATCAATTTGGTCCCGTTCATCGATGTCTTAATCGTCATTGTTATTTTTCTAGCAGTTACGACGACTTACTCAAAATACGCAGAATTAAAGATTAATTTACCGGTTGCTGACGCAAATAATGTCGATCAACCCATTGATAAACTGGAGATTGCAATTTCCAAGGAAGGACAATATTTTGTCAACGGCAGAGAAGTTCCGATGGAGAATCCAGCCAGCTTCGCGGACACACTTCGACAAATAGCCGGAGATCAATCGGATCCAGTGATCATTATTAGTGCAGATTCCCAAACAACTCACCAGTCGGTAATCTACACCATGGAAGCTGCCCGTCTGGCAGGCTATGGAAAAATCACATTTACCACACAAAAAAATTAGTGATCTGGCAGCAAAAAAATCGATCCGTTTCTTTTGATGTGACAAACATAAGAAACACCTCTAAAGGATAAAACCTTGCCGCGCATATGGGAGAGCTTTAACTTACTGTCACTTGCCTTATTGCCAGTAACGTTTTGCTTTTACGTGATAAGTAGCGCTAGACGACAATTATTTAAACTCGGCATCCTCCGAACAACCAAAATTGATGTCCCAGTTATCGTAGTTGGTAACATCAGCGTGGGAGGAACCGGGAAAACGCCTACGGTCATCGGCATTGCACTTGAGCTAAAAAAACGGGGGCTCAACCCGGGTATTATCAGCCGGGGCTATCGCGGCGATGGTATAACACAGCAAGTGACTGAGAAGAGTACTGCATCACAAGTCGGTGACGAGGCTATTCTGATACAAAACCATACCTTTTGCCCAATGTGGGTGGGGCCTAACCGTGTCACTAGCGCACAAATACTGTGCGAAAATTATCCCGGAGTGAATGTCATTATTAGCGATGATGGCCTACAACATTACGCCCTTAAAAGAGATATGGAGATCATCGTAATTGATGGGCAACGGCAGTTTGGAAATGGCCTGCTATTGCCCTCCGGTCCGCTCAGAGAAACGAAAACGAGGATTTTAGAATGTGACGCAGCCGTCATTACTGGAACACAAAGTATGAACTTACCAATTCCGACAACCAACATGACACTTGTTGGAGACACCTTCCATCAACTATCCGACCCAACGCTTACGTGTCGCGCTCGTGACTTTACAACAACTCAGATCGCAGCAATAGCCGGCATTGGAAATCCTGATCGGTTTTTCACGCACTTAGCATCTTTGGGCATCAGCGCAGAAACAAAGCGTTTTCCTGACCATCATGAATTCACGCAAACAGACATTACCTCAATAAAATGCGATGTTATCCTGATGACTGAAAAAGATGCGGTAAAATGTAAAAAAATGGGAGGCAAAAACTGTTGGTTTCTGCCCGTACGAGCTCACTTCAGTGGGCATCTAATTAGAGATATTGTCGAAACAATTAAAATCTATCGTGGATAAAAAGCTTCTTGACATATTAGTTTGTTCCGTTTGTAAGGGAGAACTAGAATTGCAGTCTAAAAAAACCGAACTGGTATGTCAGCGCTGTAAGCTGGCGTTTCCCATTAAAAACGGAATCCCAATTATGCTGGAAGAAGAAGCACGCACTACCCAAACCGACTAGCCAATTACAGGACTTTACTGACTTGTGAATTTCAACGTTGTCATCCCTGCTCGGTTCGAATCCACGCGATTTCCGGGAAAGCTATTATCAATTATTAATGGTCAGTCGGTCATTGAACGAGTCGTCAATATAGCGCGTCAATCTGGAGCGAGAGAAATCATTGTCGCGACTGACGACCAACGCATATCAGAGTGTCTCGACCACATGAAATGTGACGTCATCCTGACAAGCGAAAACCACCAAAGCGGGACTGACCGCATCGCAGAGGTGGCGAACATCAAGAAATGGCCCGCACAAACGATGGTGGTCAACCTTCAGGGTGACGAGCCTTTTATCCCTCCCGAATTAGTCAATGCAGTCGCAAAGGCTTTAGATCAAGCGCCGAGCGCTTCAATCTCCACTGCATGCTTTCCCATCACTAAATACGAAGAGTTGCTTGACCCCAATCTAGTCAAACTTACTGTAGATCACCAAAATTATGCGCTTTATTTTTCGCGAGCACCTATGCCCTGGGCCAGGGACACGTTCTCTACTAACGAAAAATGTTTGCCCGATGGATTTGTTGGACTGGGACACATCGGGATTTATGGGTATCGAGTTAAATATTTACTTGATTACCCAAATTTACCGTTTAGTCCATTAGAGAACCTTGAGAAACTGGAACAACTTAGAGCTCTTCAAGCAGGGCATCGAATTGTTCTGGCACAGACCTCCATCCCACCCGCAGCAGGGATAGACACCCCTGATGATTTGGAACGGGCGCGTGTGCATGCGAGCACGTTATAATTTCGAATCTTTTATAAAAAGAGGCGAAGTTCACTAATACTTTTACTATCGCCAAAAACTAATTGCACTAAACCAAAATATCAAAAATTAAGGAATTAACGTGAAATTAATATTACTTGGCCCTCCCGGCGCCGGGAAAGGCACCCAGGCAACTTTCATAATGGAAAAATATAATGTTCCACAGATTTCAACCGGAGACATGCTAAGGTCGGCAGTAAAAGACGGGTCCGCGTTAGGGTTGGAAGCCAAGAAATTCATGGATTCTGGCGGCCTCGTGCCTGATGCTGTAATTATTGGTCTCGTAAAGGAAAGAATTACCAAGCCAGACTGCGAGAATGGATTCCTATTCGATGGATTTCCTAGAACCATCCCGCAAGCAAATGCTTTAAGCGAAGCAGGCGTTCAAATTGATTACGTTATTGAAATCGATGTTAATGACGAAGAGCTTATTAAACGTTTATCAGGTCGACGTGTGCACCCTGCGTCGGGTCGAACTTATCATATTCAATTCAATGCCCCCAAAAGAGAGGGGTTGGATGATATTTCTGGTGAACCTTTGGTACAACGCGACGATGACAAAGTAGAGACAATTAAACGTCGATTAGAGGTCTACCATGAACAAACGGCACTTTTAATTGGTTTCTATTCTGAATTAGCAAGTAGATCTGCCGGGACTGAAACGCAGTACAAGAAATTCTCTGGTATCGGCTCACTCGAGTCCATAAGAGATCAAATATTTAATACTCTGGATAATAAATAGCAGCACGATACCAATTAATCCGTTATTTGAACAAAGCACTAAAGATACTTACCAAAATAATAAGGATGTGATGACAAAATTATCTAATGCTTTCTATGCTCAATCTGGTGGTGTGACAGCCGTTATAAATGCCTCGGCTGCAGGAGTGATTGAAACAGCACGAAAAAACCAAAATAAGATAGGGAAAATATACGCCGGGAAAAATGGGATCATTGGCGCTCTCACCGAAGACTTAATTGATACCTCAAAAGAGTCTGCTACTGCTATTGCAGCGCTGAAACACACACCTGCTGGCGCTTTTGGGTCTTGTCGATACAAATTAAAAACACTGAACGAAAACAGGGCTGAATACGAACGTTTGATAGCGGTATTCAAAGCACACAACATCGGGTACTTTTTTTATAATGGCGGCGGTGATTCCGCCGACACATGTCTAAAAGTGTCAAAAATATCTAAAGAATTAGGTTTTCCGATCCAAGCGATACACATCCCGAAAACGGTAGACAACGACCTACCCATCACCGACTGCTGTCCTGGATTCGGGTCAGTGGCGAAGTACGTAGCCGTTTCCATGAAGGAGGCGAGTTTTGACGTCGCATCGATGGCTAAAACATCAACCAAGGTTTTTATTCTTGAGGTAATGGGACGACATGCGGGTTGGATTGCCGCTGCCGGCGGATTAGCCTCCACGAAAGACAGCCCACTCCCTCTTGTTATCCTTTTTCCTGAGATCACATTTAACCGCAAAAAATTCATTAAAAAAGTTCAGGAGAAGGTCAAAAAATTCGGCTACTGCTCAATCGTTGTCTCAGAAGGCGTCAAAGGGAGTAATGGACAGTTCCTATCTGATCAAGGACTCAAGGATGCCTTTGGACATGCTCAACTAGGTGGGGTCGCTCCCGTAATTGCTAACCTTATTAAGGAGGACCTCGGATTTAAATATCATTGGAGCGTAGCGGACTACCTGCAAAGAGCCGCTCGACACATCGCATCACAAGTCGATGTGGACCAAGCGTATGCGCTCGGCGCATCTGCAGTTAAACTAGCAATTGAGGGCCAAAATGCTGTTATGCCTACGATCGAGCGGATATCAGACCACCCATACAAATGGAAACTTGGAACAGCCCGACTATCAAGGGTAGCTAATATTGAAAAGAAAATGCCGAAAAAATTTATTAGTATCGATGGGTTTGGCATTACACCAAGCTGCGAGCGCTATCTTAAACCCCTAATAAAGGGCGAGGCATATCCACCGTATAAGGATGGGCTTCCAAAATATGTCACTTTGAAAAATAAATCCGTTAAGAAGAAATTAAGCAATAATTTTAAAATCTGAGATTGTATGATCGAATTTCAAAAGTTTATCTCTATTTTCAGGTACAATCCTGCGCAAGAAAAATTTTAAAATAAAGTCCACTCAGCGCAATTTTGAGATGGATTGCAACTAATCAGGGTATTTGGCCGACCCTCATCGGCCAGTCAACTTCAAAAGTAAGGGGGGACGTTAATGTCTTCAGGACTAGTGATAGCCTTAGTTTGTTCGGTCGTAGCCGTCATTTACGGTGCTGTGTCGATACAATGGATCCTGCGCCAGCCAGCCGGTAACGATCGCATGCAAGAAATTGCCTCAGCGATTCAAGAAGGTGCGCAAGCGTATTTAAACAGACAGTACTACGCGATTTCTATTGTGGGAGTCGTTTTGTTTGTAGCCTTGGGTTTTGCACTTGATTGGTATACAGCCATAGGCTTCCTAATCGGCGCAGTGTTATCAGGTGCGGCTGGTTATATTGGCATGTTCATCTCAGTTCGGGCTAATGTCAGAACCGCTGAAGCAGCTAATAACGGGATTAACGCTGCGCTTAACGTCGCCTTTAAAGGTGGGGCCATTACAGGTATGTTAGTCGTTGGTCTTGGCCTTCTGGGAGTTGCGGGTTACTTCGGTATCGTATCCCATCTGTCTGGAGACACCGATGAGGCGTTACACGCATTAATCGGCCTCGCCTTCGGTGGATCATTAATTTCCATATTCGCCCGTCTTGGCGGCGGAATTTTTACAAAAGGTGCCGACGTTGGTGCTGACCTAGTGGGTAAAGTTGAGGCCGGAATTCCGGAGGATGATCCTCGCAACCCAGCTGTTATTGCTGACAACGTTGGAGATAACGTGGGCGACTGCGCAGGTATGGCCGCTGACCTTTTTGAAACCTATGCCGTAACCATCGTGGCAACGATGCTCTTGGGTGGTCTCATGATGTCAGATATGGGTGAGGCTGCAATTATTTATCCACTAGTCCTTGGTGGAGCGTCAATTATTGCATCGATTATAGGAACTTTCTTTGTGAAAACATCGGAAGGTGGCAGCATCATGGGTGCACTCTACAAAGGCGTGATCGTCTCTGGCGTCATTGCTGCAGCGGCTTTTTACTTCATCACCGACTCAATGATGGGTAGCGAGTCAATAAACTTGTTTTACGCTGGATTGGTTGGTCTCGGATTAACCGGGGTATTGATCGTAATTACCGAGTACTACACGTCAACAGAGTATGCTCCAGTAAAACATGTGGCGGCGGCATCGGAGACTGGTGATGCCACTAACATAATCGCTGGTTTGGGCGTATCAATGAAATCGACAGCGCTTCCAGTGCTGGCAGTATGTATTGCGATTGGTGCATCTTACTCGTTAGCTGGACTATACGGAATCGCAATCGCAGCAACTGCAATGTTGTCAATGACAGGAATGGTTGTAGCACTTGATGCTTACGGACCTATCACCGACAACGCGGGTGGAATTGCTGAAATGGCCGAATTGCCATCTAAAATTAGGGACATTACCGACCCTTTAGATGCAGTGGGTAATACAACGAAAGCAGTGACCAAAGGTTACGCTATCGGATCTGCCGGATTAGCTGCGCTAGTTCTTTTTGCGGACTATACAAACACCCTAGAAGCCGCAGGTAAACTTGTTGAGTTCTCCTTATCGGATCCAGCCGTTATTATCGGGCTATTCCTAGGTGGAATGATTCCTTACCTTTTCAGTGCTATGGCCATGGAAGCGGTAGGACGGGCTGCTGGTTCAGTCGTGAACGAGGTCAGACGTCAATTTCGTGAAATAACAGGCATCATGGATGGTTCGGGGAAACCAGACTATTCTAAAGCTGTTGATCTTCTTACTCGTTCGGCTATCAAAGAGATGATGCTTCCCTCTTTGTTACCAGTATTAGCTCCAGTTATCGTTGCCTTCGGTGTGAATTGGCTCATGGGTCCAGGGGAAGGGATTAAAGCTCTAGGTGGCTTACTGATTGGCACGATCATTACTGGTATTTTCATAGCCATTTCCATGACCACCGGTGGTGGCGCCTGGGATAACGCGAAAAAGTATATTGAGGATGGTAATTTCGGCGGTAAAGGCTCTGATGCTCACAAAGCATCAGTAACTGGCGATACCGTTGGTGATCCATATAAGGACACAGCGGGTCCAGCCGTTAACCCTCTTATCAAAATCATCAATATTGTTGCTCTCTTGCTAGTACCCCTACTGTAAGAGAAACTGCAAATCAAAAAAAAGGCCTCGTTAAGAGGCCTTTTTTGGTTAATGGACTCAGTCGTTTTGCTTAGATTGCTGAATACCTGCAGTAACAGCGAGCCGCATAGCTTGCTCTCGCGGCATATCGACGGCAGACACTCTGGAACGCTGGATAAAAACGGTATATCCACCGATCTGATAACTCATAGGTAGATAAACCGCCACACTTCCCTCGGGGACCATACCTGTTGGCAGATCAGAGAACTCCTCTCTGGTAACAAATCCAAGTAACCTGACTTCTAAATTCGGCATATCGACCATGACCACTTGAAAGTTTTCTCCCTTATCATCACCGGCAAACAACCCAAAAAACTCCTTTAAAGCGCTGTATATTGTCTTGATCAGTGGAACCTTTAAAAAGAATCGTTCAGTCAGCGTAAAGATGCTTCGAATGACGTAAGCCCGCATCAAAATTCCGATGACAAAAACAACGACACACCCAGCAGCAAGACCCATCCCAGCGACGTACATACCCTCAGGCAAGATCATCTTCAACGGGGAGACCATGAAGGACTCAGCTGTTGTAAATAACCAAACCAGTAGATAAATAGTGGCCAACACGGGCAGTGCTGTGAAAAGGCCTGTCAAAAAAACTTTACTTATAAATTTCATCACGATACCACTCTCTCCCATTTGTTAGGTCGGTCACTTTCTCTAAAGTATAGGTTTTCGATCGCTTAATGCAAATTTTTCAAAGCAGCTCCTGTTGCTGAATCGCGTTGTTGAGCTAAGTTTTCACAAGTCCCTTGAAATAATATGTGACCTCCACCCTCTCCCCCTTCCGGACCTAAATCAATGACCCAGTCAGCGCTACTAATTACATCCGTATTATGTTCTATTACGACCACTGTGCCGCCTGAATTAGCTAAACGCATGAGTGCTTCGATTAGTTTTTCAACATCTGCCATATGCAGTCCAACGGTCGGCTCATCCAAAATGAAAAGAGTTGTTTTATCAATTTCTTTTGAGCGCTGAACGTCGCTGTCAGATCTAAACTTAGATAACTCAGAGACTAGCTTGATTCTTTGGGCCTCACCGCCGGATAAGGAGCTACTTTGTTGTCCGAGGGTTAAATATCCAAGCCCTAATTCGTCGAGAAGTTTGAGCTTTTTGCTAATACGGGGGTGTGCACTAAAAAGTGTAGCAGCATCTTTGATATTAAGCTTTAAAACATCTGCAACCGAATGACGGTTATACGTTATTTGCAAAGTATCTTTACTAAATCTATCGCCATGACAGACTTCGCACACACTTCGAACGTCAGGAAGAAAGTTCATTTCGATCTTTTGAACTCCCTGTCCATCGCACCCCTCACATCGCCCTCCTTTTGTATTAAAGGAAAATCGAGCTGGTCCAAAGCCTCGTACTTTGGCATCAGTCGTTGACGCAAAGAGCTTTCTAACTTCGTCCCAAATACCAGTGTAAGTTGCCGGGCAGGAGCGTGAGGTTTTGCCAATTGGTGACTGATCCACCTCAATGACCTTAGAGACGCGATCGAGACCACTTATTCTTGAGCAATCTGTAAATTTTTCCTCATGATGGGAAAGAGTCGGGCTCGACATAAACCTATCTATGTTCCCACGCAGTACCCCTCTTATCAGACTAGACTTTCCACTACCAGAAACACCTGTGACAAGTGTTAATCTTCCGATAGGTATTCGCACATCAACTGATTTGAGGTTATTAAGTGTTGCTCCGTTGACGTATATCGAATC
>CAJQMS010000139.1 GCA_905479505.1 uncultured Burkholderiales Genera incertae sedis bacterium
CTGGAATATCCCAGACCCAGTCTTTTTGCTTGAGTGACAAGTCTTTTGAGGGTGCGTTCATGTCGGATTTCCATAAGGCCAATTTTGCCGGATGACTTGCTCTGGCAGCATATTTAGCACCGATAGCGTGAACTCAACATGGTCTTCCTTGAGAGCGCCTAGAGCGTACGCTCTGAGGAGTGTTTGGAGTGCTTTACCAAACATCGGAGGGTCAAGCATCTCGCCGTCAAACTTGATTGCGCCACCGAGGAGTGCGTCAGCCTCCACTGCCGCTTTGAGTATCCTTACTTTTAAATCAATATCTGACGGTGACGGCGTGTAGGCCACCTTGCAAAGATGAATATGACCTGGATGTATCACTTGTTTTCCTGTCAAACCCATTTCCCGCTCTTGAACAGCATGCCTATAAACAATTCGGGATTCTTCGTCACCGTGTAAGTCTAGCCAACGCCTGACGTCGCTTTGTTCTAAAAAGTTACTTGGCATAGCAGATCCGCCAATTAGCGTCTCTACCGCTCCGATCACGCCTTTACCTGAAATTCGCGCCTCAAACATCAGCTCATTGGAGAAATAAGATAACTCCTCAATATGATTTTTTGGAGTGATGTTGATTCCCATAGCTTTCGAAAAATCATGAATGCCAAATACCACGTGCTTAACGGAGTCAAATACCATCAGGTCCGGCGCTATTTTAAGCGATCTAGGATGCTCGATGATCGGTTGAATAGTGATCGTGGAGTTAATCTTCTTCAGGTGATTCGTCAGATATTTTATCTCTGAGGCTCCATACACCTCCCCTGCTTTGGCAAGCATGACGGCATCAACACAGTCGGGCACTTGTTCTATGAACCGCATGTCAAGTTCGTAATCTTCAGTCTTAAATGAGTTGACCCTAATTGCTATCGCAACATCAGGCCTTGATTCACGTAGTAGCGGCAGCTCATTGAGCAAAAGCTCCCGACTCATCTCTTTTTGTCTACATCCATCTTCTAAGTCAAAAATTAAGGTGTGTGCCTCCGTGGCGTGCGCGTGGCGCTGCATGCGATTCGATGCATCCTCTATCGTCTCGTAGATTCCAGCGGAAGGAGAGTATTTAACTGGTGGGTAATACAGCTGAATTCCTGGCCAGATGGTGCCTAGTAAATCGACGTTTAAATTCCTTATGGTGCTATTGATATCCGTGTCTATTTTCATATTCAAATCCATTCGTTCAATCTAGCTCCGAGGCGTAGTGGTGATTTTCGGTGAGGCAGAGACCAAGTCTCCACTCAATAGGTTTATCGCTGTAGGTTAAGGAGATACGCTCAACGCTTAACACCGGGGTATTTTTCTTCACCCCAAGCAATTCTGACGTATCAGCATCTGCGGCTACAGCTCTAATTTTTTCTTGCGCACGAAGCATTTGTATACCGAATTCTGTTTCATACATTCGGTACATAGCTCCCTTTTTTTCTACGATCATCTCCGATGTGAGCTTCCGGAAAGATGAGGCTGGAACTTTGATAAAGTCCAAAATCAATGGTTTTTGATTGAATGTCAGCACGCGTTTGATGGAAACGACTGTAGTGCCGATGTTGACGCCTAGTGATTTAGCAATCTTATTTGTTGCCTTTTCTTTAGTAAATGAAACTAAATGATTATCTAAATTTTCTTTATTATTTTGCGTTGAGGTGAGTCGCAAAAAACGTAATTGACTGCCCTCCTCATCGTGACTAGCAACAAAGGTCCCTTTTCCTTGGCGACGTATCAAAATGTTCTCAGCAGCCAGCTCGTCAATGGCCTTTCTAACCGTACCTTGACTCACGCTGAACGACTGAGCCAACTCAACCTCGCTGGGAATTGATTGGCCTGGGTTCCATAGGCCTTCAGCAAGGCTCTCCGTAATTCGTTTTTTGACCTGAAGGTACAGCGGATTCATTTAACTTTTCCTAATCGCGTGAGTTAAGTGCATATTCTTATAGATGTTATATAAGAATTTTTAATTAATCAATAGATTTTTATTTTATGATTAATAAATCAACATTTCACTAAAGTGCTGTTAAATAAATATATTTTTATTATAAAATAATGTTGTACATATAACTCTTATATAAGAATAATAAAATAATTGACATACATTTATCACATAGCTTAAAGTTCAAGGCCCTTTAACTACTATAAAAAAAGCGACTCGCTCATGACCAGTAAATTACGACCACGACGCTCGATGCTGTATGTCCCTGGATGCGATCGACGCTATCTTGAAAAAGCAAAATCACTTCGCGTTGATTCAGTGATTCTTGATTTAGGGGATCCCATTCTTTTCGAAGCGAAAGAGCAATCACGGGAAAATGTGGTTGAGTTTCTATCGAATAAAGATTATGGAAACCGTGAGGTGGTCGTCCGTGTTAACGATCTCGACTCGCCGTGGGGTAAAGACGATATAAAGGCTATAGCCAGTCTCAAGCCAGATGCAGTCTTATTTCCAAACATCGAATCGAAGGATGATGTGATTGAGGCGATCTCTGCGCTTGATAATGCAGGTGGAGGGAATGTGCCGGTCATGGTCATGATTGAGAGCCCATTAGCAGTGTTGCACGCTGAGGAAATTGCAAGCGCGTCTGATCGCATTGCGTGCATGGTGTTGGCGACGTCCGATCTTATTTCTCAAATGGCG
>CAJQMS010000140.1 GCA_905479505.1 uncultured Burkholderiales Genera incertae sedis bacterium
GGGATGGGAAGAACCGGAGCTTGGTTCGCTCACCAACACAATAATATAGTTCCCGATGTGATGACTTTAGCAAAAGCCCTAGGGAATGGGACACCGGTAGGCGCATGTTTAGCTCGAGGAAAGGCTACCGAGATCCTATCGCCCGGAACCCATGGCTCAACTTTCGGAGGAAACCCTCTCGTAAGTCGCGCAGCTCTCGCCACAATCGAAGCAATAGAATCAGGCGAATTAGTTGACCGGGCAACATTAATCGGTAACAAGATCGCTGAAAGTTTGAAATCAACCCTTCAGCACGAATCCTCAGTTATCGATATCCGAAACAAAGGCTTAATGATTGGAATCGAACTTGATAGAGCATGCGCCCCCATTGTTGACCTCGCCTTAGATGGAGGATTATTACTTAACGTAACCGCTGAGAAGGTAATTCGCTTACTGCCGCCATTGATTTTAGACACTGACCAAATTAACTTTCTTGTCACAACCATAACAACAATAATCAAAGAATTTCTCGCAGGATCTAAATGACAATTATGAAACACTTCCTTCGGTTCGCTGATTTAGACAAAAATGAACTCAACTACATTTTCAACCTAACGAAAGAAGTAAAAACCGCGTTCAAAAATCTCAAGAAACGAGAAACACTCCAAGACAGACACTTAGTCATGATCTTCGAAAAAAGCAGCACCCGGACACGTCTGGCGTTTGAACTTGGTATGAACCAGCTTGGGGGTAGCGCAGTATACTTAAACACCAAGGACTCTCAACTTGGCCGAGGCGAGCCCATTCTAGACTCTGCTCGAGTCATTTCCAGGATGTGTGATTTAGTAATGATCAGAACATTCGAGCAAGAGATGATCGAAACATTTGCGAAGCACAGCAGCGTACCCATCATTAATGGATTAACAAACCAACATCACCCATGCCAAGTGTTAGCGGATGTTTTCACCTTCATCGAGAAAAAAGGGTCCATCCAAGGAGCAACTGTGGCCTGGATTGGAGATGCGAACAACATGTGTAATAGCTGGATTGAAGCAGCGAACGTCCTTGGCTTTAACCTTAACATTTCATCACCACCTGATTACGCTCCCGATATATTAAGCACTTCGGAAAATGTGAAATTTTTTTCAGTACCACAAGAAGCGGTAGAAAAAGCTGACTTAGTAACAACTGATGTGTGGGCCAGCATGGGTTTTGAAGAAGAAAGTAAGTCGAGGGAACAAGCATTCAAGGATTGGCAAGTTGACGAATCCTTGATGGCACTCACATCTAAAGATTCATTATTTATGCATTGTCTACCAGCCCACCGAGGCGAGGAAGTGTCTGCCGAGGTTATTGACGGTATTCAAAGTGTAGTTTGGGATGAAGCAGAGAATCGTTTACATGTTCAAAAAGCTTTAATGGAATTTTTATTGCTTGGGGCCCTCGACTAGGGGTGCCAAATTACTAAGACATAAACACGCCTGAGGTTAGACTACGTGCGTACAATTGAAACTTGTTCATCTCATAATATTTTCAAAAAGGGACTTGATATGTTTAAATTTTTAGTGCCTGCCGTGACACTTATTGTTATTACTTACTCTGCGAACGCACACCACGACACTGAATCAGTAAATGTCAACGCGAATAACGAGGAAGCAATACCGGTAAACGATAAAAATATTCAGACCATTACAGACGAGAATGGATGTAAGGTTTATAACCCAATGCCTCAACAGGGTGAATCGGTTAGCTGGGATGGGAATTGTAGCGACGGATTTGCTGATGGAACAGGAACACTCAAATGGTTCATAAACGGCGAACTCAAAGAGTATTACTCAGGCCAAATTGTTAATGGTTGGGCTGAAGGTGACGGAGTTTACACGTCTCATGATGGCACTCAATATGATGGCGAATGGATCCGCAGTCGACAGCACGGAAGAGGTGTGCAAGTTAATCCTGATGGCAGCGCATACGATGGGGAATGGTCAGATGGACGACCACACGGTTGGGGTCGAGCGAGATCACCTGATGGGGAGACCTTTGAGGGAGAATGGCGCAATGGTGAGCCATTAAGTGAATCAGATGGAAGAAGAATTTAACCTTATGAAAGATAGCAATAACCTATGACTAAAGTAAAAAAAGTTGTTTTAGCCTATTCAGGTGGATTAGATACGTCCGTGATTCTCAAGTGGCTTCAGGAGACCTACTCCTGCGAGGTAGTCACCTTCACGGCAGACCTAGGTCAAAAGGAGGAAGTCGGTCCAGCAAGAAAAAAAGCTAAAGCTGCGGGGGTCAAGCAAATATTTATTGAAGACCTCAAAGAGGAATTTGTTCGTGATTACGTGTTTCCGATGTTCAGGGCGAATACGGTCTACGAGGGAGAATACCTCTTAGGTACGTCCATAGCACGCCCATTGATTTCGAAAAGACTTATAGACATCGCACAGAAAACCGGCGCAGATGCAATTTCTCATGGCGCCACAGGTAAAGGTAATGATCAAGTCAGATTTGAACTTGGGGCTTACGCACTGATGCCGGACGTTAAAATAATTGCTCCTTGGCGCGAATGGGACTTACTGTCAAGAGAGAA
>CAJQMS010000141.1 GCA_905479505.1 uncultured Burkholderiales Genera incertae sedis bacterium
GTCCGCTAAAGCTGATTGTGATGACACAACGGCTACAACAGTCGCTAGTATCGTTTGCAATAACTTACTTTTCATTGTTCTTCCCCCTGTTAAAGCTCTTTTAAAAATTTTAGTCGATTAATAAGGCTTCACGTCTATCACCTAGAGAGAAGCTTGTATCTAATGCCAACAATTTCTTGGCTCACGCTTATATGATACTACGACATTTTGCAATTTTTAGGTTACTAAATTTGTGTATTTGTTATTTGTTTGATTGGTTTTGAAGACTAAAATTTTGTCTTCCGGCATATTGCCAGCGTTGATTACTAGGAGCTGGCCGTGATTACATCAGAGGATAGCAACTGTGCGTTAATTTCGATTTGCATCATGAATTTTGAAAATTGAGTAAAATTCGATCATTAAAACGTATAAATCATCAATTGAATAAACGTAACTTTACCCAAACGCCGTCGATGATATGGCTAGGGAATTAATATGGAGGAAGCCGTGAGTAACATATTTCATTGCGCTGTAGAGGCGGGTAATTTAGATGAAACAGTTAAATTTTATACAGACATACTATTTTGTAAGACTGATAACTCTGAGGAGGGCAAGTGGGTCGATATAGATTTTTGGGGAAATGAGCTAACTTTGCATTCGAGTACCCCGAGGTCGTCGGAGCACGGTGATCGGCACGACGTGGACATGGGTGCCGTTGTTGTGCCGCATTTCGGTGTGCACCTTGAGCGAGACGTTTTTGAGAAAATCAAGAAAAGTGTGGAGGATACCGTTGGGTATCTAGATAAACCTTATACACGTTTCGCTAATACTGAATATGAGCAGCAAACGTTTTTTGTAATGGATCCTAATTACAACGTACTCGAAATTAAATCATTAGCGAAGACACCCCCACCAGCCGAGTAGCAGCGTCGAACGGAGGTGCCGACTTAACAAATAAGGGCAGGTCATTTTCAAGGAATGCTCGATAGGCAAGCGTGCTTACTGATTAGCTATCGCACGTTAATGTTAGTGCTTTTCGTTTTGTAAAAAAGCCCTACGTATCAGTAGTATTCGTAGGGCTTTTTGATGACTTGAGATTTCTCAAGCTCTGAGCGCTCTGATAAATCTTGATCTCTATCCCACCAGATACTTCTGGCTTTGAGCTGTTTTTCACGCAGGTCGGGATTTTTCTTAAATAGTGATTTAATGAACGAAGTCGTATCAGACTCGTATGGTTTTTTAGGCATAAAAATTTATAATAATTTTAAAATTATCTATCAAACGAGTTCACATTATATGTCATGTGTCGGTTTATTTTAAATTATGAATAAGAAATCTTTACTACCCCCTATAGCAAGAAAAACATCCCATACTGAAACTGTGCATGGTGAGTTGCGTAATGATCCTTATCGGTGGCTACATAGAAGGGACTCAAAGGAGGTTGAGGCCTATTTAAAATCTGAGAACATGTATACCGAGAAAATGATGGAACCCAGTCTCGATTTGCAGAAAGTATTGTTTAGCGAATTCATAAATCGGATAGAGGAGAGTGATGAGACCGTTCCATACATGGAGGGCGACTACTATTATTTTTCGAGAACGATAAAAGGGCAGCAGTATTCCATACTCTATCGGTCACAGAAAAAAAATAAAACTTCACCGGAGGTGGTTTTAGATCTCAATGAATTGTCTGATGGTGAGGCATATGCCAGTTTTGGCCATATAGAGGTTTGTCCGAATTCCACTTTGGTGGCGTATTCGTTAGATTTTTCTGGGTTTCGTGATTTCGAATTGCGATTACTTTCAATGAGCGATCGTAAAAACGTTGATTTGCAACCGAACAACGTAAGATCTTTTGCTTGGGCCAATGACAGTCGTCACCTCTTTTTTGTGACAGAAAATAGCGCTAAACGACCTCACAAAGTTTGGCGCCAAAATGTTATATCGGGCGAACAATCTCTTGTCTATGAGGAAAGAGACCCGCTATATTCTGTGTCCGTTTCACGTTCACGAAGCGACAAATATATTTTTTTTTATTCCCTTAGTACAACGACCAACGAGATTTCATACGTTTCGGCGGACGATCCGATACAGCCGTTACGTGTGTTCAATAAACGTCGATCTGGCCATCAATATTATGTTGAGCATGGCGAGAACGGCTTTTATATTCAATCTAATAAAGACGCGATAAACTCAAGGGTGATGTTCACTTCTGAGAAGAAAACTCAGGAGAAATTTTGGTCAGAGTTAATTCCTCATCATTCAGATGTGGTAATCGATGATATTCAAGTGTTCAAGGGTTGGATCGTTATTGAAGAGCGATTTCAAGGATTTATCCGTCTTCGCGTTCTTGATATTAGCGATGGATCAATGAGGCAAATTAATTTGCCAGAGAGCTTGTGTTCTGTATCTGAGTATCACAATGAGCAGTTTGATAGTCACGAGTATCTTTTTGAGTATGAGTCATATCTTTCACCAGCATCGGTTTATTCGTACAACTTTAAAACATGTAAATTAAGGTTAATTAAGCAGGAAAAGGTTAAGCCATATTTCAAAAAATCTCTTTATTCCAGTGAGCTGATTGAAGTAAAAGTCGAAGACGGAACAACAGTCCCGGTTACGATCGTTTATAAGCGCTCCAGTCGCTCAACTGGTGCTAGGCCAATGTTATTAAGCGGTTATGGGGCCTACGGCATTCCTAGTGACCCGTACTTCAGCACCCCGAGGCTTTCTTTGCTCGACAGAGGCGTTATCTTTGCCGTCGCTCACGTTCGAGGCGGGGGTGAGAGTGGTCGAGCCTGGCACGATAAGGGGAGGATGCTTCTCAAGCGAAATAGCTTTAACGATTTCATATCTTGCGCAAAACATTTGATATCTGCTGGATACACTGAGCCGAAAAAATTAATGATATCTGGAGGTAGTGCGGGTGGTTTATTGGTAACAGCCGTTGCCAATATGTCGCCTGAACTTTTTAATGGCGTAATCGCAGATGTTCCGTTTGTCGATGTCGTTAATACGATGTTGGATGAAAGCCTACCGCTAACGGTCGGAGAATACGAGGAGTGGGGAAATCCTCATAACAAACCTTACTACAGTTATATTAAGTCTTACTCACCATACGATAACGTCAAAGCTCAAAACTATCCGACGATGCTTGTTCAAACATCACTCAACGACAGTCAGGTGATGTATTGGGAGCCAGCAAAATACGTTGCGCGCTTGCGCGAGTTAAAAACTGATTCGAGACCATTACTGTTGAAAGTTAATATGGAAGGCGGGCATGGCGGATCGTCTGGACGTTATGATTTTCTCAGGGAGATAGCGTTCGAATACTCTTTCATTTTAGGTGTTCTAGGTCTGGAGGAGTAAAGTTAAGCTGGCGAGGCTAGCTTGTATGTGTGGATCTCTAAACAGCGTTTAGCTTGACATTAGACAGGCTTAGGCACATATTTAAATCAGAAGTATTTAGGTGAAGATTTACTCGAATTAGATGAATAATATTGCATGTTAAATAGCACATTTTTTGGAGAAACCATGAAAAAATTTACGGAAATGTTGCCAGTTGTATTGCTGGCTAGTGCGTTTTCGGTATCTGCTTATGCCGACACATCCGACGTAAAAACGCAGTCAATTGTTGAAGTTAAGAAGCAAGGGGATCACTGCGTTGATGACCCAAATTGTATGAACCGTTATCACTACGCAATTCCACCGGTGGCACACGCCAAACCCGGACAGTTAATCCGATATGAAACAAGAGACGCTTTGGACTCAGATTTAACGATTAACTCTGAGCCAAAGGATGTGTTAGCTATCGATTTAAATCTTGTGCATCCGATTACTGGGCCAGTTTATATTGAAGGAGCCAAGCGCGGTGATGTGGTCGCCGTCACCTTAATTGATATTGAGCCTGATGAGTATGGATATACAACAATCGTCCCTGGCTTTGGATTTTTGAGAGACATGTACACGGAACCGTTTGTGGCGAATTGGAAAGTGAATCGAATGGAGGCGGTGTCAGATCAGCTTCCAGGTGTTCGAATTCCAATGAATGGATTTATGGGAACGGTCGGGACATTGCCCGGAAAACCTGAAGTTGAATCTTGGCTTGCGAGAGAGAATGCTTTGGGAGCTGCTGGAGGCATTGCCTTACCTCCGCAACCAACTGGAGCTAGACCTGCCGCCGTTTGTGGGCCAGATGGAACGCACAGTGCTGAGTGCTTACGAACTATTCCACCGCGAGAAAACGGTGGAAATATGGACATCAAGCAAATGGTTGTTGGAACAACACTCCTTCTACCTTGTTACATTGATGGGTGCGGACTATTTGTTGGAGACGTGCACTACGCGCAGGGAGATGGTGAGGTTGCTGGTACGGCCATTGAGGTCGGCGGCATAGTTACTGTCAAAACCGAAATAAGAAAAGGAATGGCCTCTATAATGAAATCAGGCCCTCACTTTGAGGGGGGATCGCAAATCAAAGCGTTAGAGCCAGATAAGTTTTACGCGACCATTGGTTACCCTATCAAGGAGGCAGGAGCAGAATTACCTTATGTCAGTTATCTCGACTCAGAAAAGCTCACTCCTTTATCTAATTTATCGGAAGATTTAACTGCCGCAGCGCGATCTTCTCTCATCGAAATGATCAACTGGTTAGTCACTCAAAAGGGCTTCACCAGAGAGCAAGCTTACGTGATCACGAGTGTGGCCTGTGATATTAGGATTGGAAATTTAGTGGACTTGCCGAACTATGCGGTATCTACTATCTGCCCACTAGAGATTTTTGATTAAAGCAAAAATTTTCTAATAATCCCAATAGGGTGGTCTTGGGCCACCCTATTTTTTATTGGTCTAATCATGAAAAAACGAACATTTTTAGCTAGCCTTACGGCGCTCCCCTTTTTGATGGGTCTCCGACAAGTTTTTGCTCATACGCCTTATCGACAGTGGAAAGTAATGAGGCAAAGGTATCTGTTGATCCATTCCTATCGTTCTAATCTAAAAACAGACGCTTATGCGGAGTTAATAACGGGCAAGTTAGCGAAAGATTTGCCTGATGCCCAGGCTCGAGTGGCAAGGGCCAGAGATGCACAAAGGGTTGGCAGTTTGATTACAACGGGACAGGCAATGCTTGCGGTGATGAATGTCACCGAAGCTAATCATCTGTATCGCGGAGATGGAGAATTTAAGGGTTTAAAGTCAGAGATGATAAGAACTCTCGTACGAAGTGACGATCTTCTATTGATCTCCTCGGCGGATTTTCCTGCCGAACATGCATGGCTTGTTATGTCAGCGTTGATGCATAATGAGATGGAGTCGGATGAGACGTTTGAGTCTGCTGATACCTCTGACGACGCCTCGATTCCGATGCATTCCGGAGCGCTCGCATATACCGCCGGGATTAGTTTTGAATCTCTTAAGACGGGGCAATAACTCCGGGTAGTTATAGCTGATTAGGTTTAGTTAAATTTTGATATTGTGAACATTCAAACTCACGCATTAATGACCCTATGCCGATAAAACTCTTTTTAAGATCGAAAGATTGAATGATTGATTTTCGAAGCGATACGGTTACTAAGCCCACGAATGATATGCGTGCGAAAATGTTGTCGGCACAAGTCGGTGACGATGTTTATGGTGAAGACCCAACGGTAAACGAGCTAGAAAAAGTAACAGCTAAGTGCATGGGAAAAGAGTCCGCAATATTTGTCTCAAGCGGAACGCAGAGTAACTTGCTAGCGTTGCTAGTGCATTGTGAGCGGGGAGATGAATATATCGTTGGCCAGCAGGGACATACTTACAAATACGAGGGTGGCGGTGCAGCGGTTTTCGGGAGCATTCAACCTCAGCCACTAGACTATGAGGGTAATGGAACGCTTGATCTAAATGCTGTGGCGGAGGCAATAAAGCCTGATGACCCGCATTTTGCTCGCACAAAACTCTTGTGCTTGGAAAATACTCAGGCTGGTCAGCCGCTACCTCTTGATTATCTAAGCGAAGCGAGGAGTTTTTGTAATCGTCACAATTTGTCTCTTCATCTTGATGGCGCTCGTTTGTTTAATGCAAGCGTCGCTCTTCGGGTTGACGTTCAAGTCATTACACAACATTTTGACACCGTATCAGTCTGTCTTTCGAAGGGCTTGGGAGCTCCGGTCGGATCTCTTTTATGTGGCCCAGTAGACCTTATTAAAAAGGCGCGGCGGTGGCGCAAGGTGTTAGGTGGAGGCATGCGACAAGCGGGTATCATAGCGGCGGCTGGAATACATGCGCTAGATTGTCATGTTAGTCGATTAGAGGCAGATCATGCTAGAGCTCGCTTAATATGCGAAAAATTACGATCGCTTAATCATCCTGGTATGCAGATATCGGACGCGCAAACAAATATGGTGTTTATTTCATTTCATGATGTCGACGTGCATGCTATCGCCTCAAGACTCAAGGAAAAAGATATTCTGATTACACCCGGGAAAAGAGTCCGTTTAGTTACTCACCTTGATTTAAATGACCAAGATGTTGAGTATTTTGTCTCAGAGTTTACAAAGGCGCTGGACTAGTTGGATTGACCATCCCTCAGCGCTTGCTCTACCGCGCTAACGATGCTCTCTGGCGGTTGTGCCCCTGAAAGGCCTATTGTTTGATTAATGACAAAAAAAGGCACGCCTTGGATGCCAATGTGGGCCGCTTGCTGCATATCCTCATGTACTTTGTCTGATAAATAATCTTCGTCCAACACTTTGTCGATTATCTCTTTGTCTAGACCAGCGGATTGTGCCACTGAAAACATATTCTCTCTCTTACTTAGATCAACTCCATCGATGAAAAATGTTTTAAAAAGGCGCTCCACCAGTTCGTGGTCTTTTCGGATTTCTTCGGCGGCATAGACGAGCGCATGCATACGTGCTGAATTCGGCTGCACCTTAATTTTCTCAAAATCAAATGCCAGTCCGACTGATTGTCCAGATTCTTTGATTCGTTCATAAAAAATTTTTGCTCGTTCCTCTCCTCCAAATTTTTTAGATGTATATTCTGAGCGCGCGATTCCTTGCGTTGGTAGCTGTGGATTTAACTGGAACGATCGCCAATTCGTTTGTATATCTTGGTATCTTTCGCCTTTTTTAGCTAAAACAGAGATGGCGGCCTCGAGGTTACGTTTTCCGATAAAACACCAAGGACAAACAACATCGGAGAATATGTCAATTGAGATCATGTGAAAAGGATTACGCTAATTAAGGGAATTTTAAAGTTGTTCAATAAAGTATTCTAGCAATAATTTTTGGCTGGCCTCTAGCTTTAAATATTTATCTCTCGATGGTTGTGCTTCTCCGTCGTGCCACAAAATAGCCTCCCTGATTGATTGAGCGCGACCATCGTGTAACAGGGATCCACCTGAGCGTAAGTGCGTTCCGATCCCGATTAGGGGGGCTGTGCGCCAGTCCTGAGGCCTCGCTTCAAACTCTTGTAACCCATCGGCTAACCCATCCCCCATATCGTGTAGCAAGAGGTCTGTATACAGCTTAAATGTTTGACTGGAGTTATTAGGAGTCGCTAGCAGGTTAGCTCTGTGACAGGAATCACAGCCTAAATCGGTAAATAATCCTAAACCGTTAATATCGGGGTAAGTGTTGTTTCGAAATGATTTCGTTGGGATCACCTTAAGAAACTCTGCGATTTCATCAATTTTTGCCGCAGACACTTCCAAACCACCTAAATTATTCAGGTTTTCACAAGTGCTAGCTCGAGCGGAACAAGGGTTATTAGGATAAAACACTGAGGTGACGCCCAGCTCATCCCGAAATGCCTTACTGATTTGATCAATAAGGTTGGGTGACGAGGCCTTGTACCCGAATCGCCCAATTACGTTTCTTTTGCTGATTGGGTCTTGAACGTAGTTTATACGGCCATTTAAACCTAATGCATTTTGCTCGCTCAACATTCGTTTAATTTGCTTGTCATCAATGGCATCAATTAACCCAATTCCGGTGAGATCACGACCCAATCGAATCGATGTACGAGTATCTGAGTGCAAGGGTCCGAAGTGCAATGCTTTGATTACCGGGGAAGGGTATTTGAGGTTAAATTGAAAGGCGGTCTTCCAATGCACCTCGAAAGTCCCCTCTGGAAAAAGTTTGCCTGCAATACCAAATCGACTTAATTCATTACCGTATATCGGGTGACCGGTTTGACCACTCAAATCTCTAATTTTTAATACAAAAGGGTATATCTGTTTTGTTGGTGATTTGATTTCCATTAAATTGGCGCCTGCTCTGTGGCAATCAACGCAAGACTCACCATTGGAGTGCGGACCGCGACCCCAAGAACCGTTACTGAGAAAAGGTATCACCCATCGGGTTTTGAATTCTTCAGCTCCTCTCTCGATTTGGCTTGATTGCGAGTTGACCGATAAAGGCAGACACATTACTAGAAAAAGAAAAAGATGTATTAGGTAGACTCTACTCATACGAACCTTTGAATTTCGATTGGCCAGGGGCAGCATGGTTTGGTGTGTTTACAAAGTCTTTGCCGGAGTTTAACGGGGCATTATGTGCTGGTTAGTAATCAGGGTGCGAGAGCGGCGCGATTGCTTTACTAAATCGGTGCCAGGCATGAACAGTGGAACCACTCGATCCTCAATGCAAAATAGCGTGATTGTCATGGCTACAACAATCAATCAATGATTGACTGATAAACTAAGTTACGTAAAAGCACTCTGTGTTCATTTCTCCTGTATGGATCCTGCGACATAAAAGAAACGGTTAACTGCTCTTTAGGGTCAATCCAGAAGTACGTTCCGCCGTATCCTGCCCAAAAATATTCTCCAATGGATCCCGGCCAAACTGATTGTCCTGTTTCTAAACGAGTCGCAAAGCCCAGACCAAAGCCGTATCCCGGGCCTGGAAGGTACAGTGAGCCTTTACTGATATTTTCGTTTAAATGGTTCGCTGACATGTATGCCACTGTTTTGTTCGACAGAATACGGACATTATGTAGTACGCCTCCGTTTAACATCATTTGGCAAAAACGAAGATAATCATCGGCCGTTGATGAAAGTCCGTGCCCTCCCGCGAATAGGGTCATTGGTTTTCGAACGTCAAGGAGAGAGATTTTTTTACCGCTCTGAATATCCACCATATTCTCTGCGATCCGATTATGTTTTTGTTCCGGGACGCCGAAACTAGTATCAAACATCTCTAGCGGTTCAAAAATTGTCATGTTTAGGTATTTGTCGAGGGACATACCTGATGCGACTTCAATCACTCGTCCTAAAATGTCTGTCGATCGACCATACTCCCATGTGGATCCAGGTTCGTAAGCCAAAGGTAGTGAAGCCAGGGTATTGGCGTAGTTTTCTAGCGTCCAATTTAGAGAGCTCAGATCCGCAGCGATGTATTCTTCTTTGACCAAAGTTCTTTTCCCAAATCTACCGTAGGTTGATCCTGATGTGTGACGTAAAAGGTCTTGAATTGTGATTTGTCTTCGTACCTTTGCAGTCTCAAGAGTCGCAGCACCTTCATCGTCGATTTCTTCCAGTCCAACACGAATATTGTTAAATGCGGGAATAAATTTTGATACAGGATCAGAGAGGGAGAGTGATCCGGATTCTACGAGAGTCATTGCTGCAACGCTAACAATTGGCTTTGTCATTGAGTAGATTCTAAATATTGAATCCTGAGCCATCGGTGTTCGGGACTCTATATCCTGCCATCCAATTGCCTTCGAGTAGACTAACTTGCCTTCACGAGCAATACGAATAACCACCCCAGGTAAACTTTTTGCTTCGATACGGGTTTCAAACGCCTTCGTAATTCGATCAAGTCGTTCAGACGAGATCCCTACACGTTCTGGTTCCACCTCAGGCAGCGGTTTCGCTTGGCTCGAAGGGAGTAGCATGAAAGCGGAGAGTATCAAAGATAATGCTAACCGTATTGTGTTTGTTTTCATCGTCGCCCTTTAATGAAGTGGTTGAGTGTTTTGTTGTCAACTTCCTTTGATATTTTAGTTTTTAAATGTGTTTTCTGTTTATATCTTTAAAACATCCAGTTTCTATTGGTTGTAGAATCCCTCCCATTCGTTGTAATGACATTTCTTGAAAGCTTCCTTTGCGCCGTTTGATACATGATTTGCAACCGACTCATCGAGCAATATTGTTCATGATGGGTATGGTTTTGTTGTTCGCTATGCTTGAGACTACGGCAAAGTCCTTAAGTGAATCCTACCCGGTGCCGCTTATTGTCTGGTTTCGGTACATCACTCATTTCATTTTGATGGTAGTGCTCCTTGGCCCTAGATATGGCTCTCGATTAATTAGAACGGAGCAACTAAAGGCGCAAATTATTAGAGCTCTGCTCTTGTTAGGGTCAACAGCGCTTTACTTTTCAGCATTAAGTCAGCTGCCTTTAGCAACGGCAAAATCAATTAGTTTTATTTCTCCGCTGTTGGTCACCATATTCGCATTCTTCTTCTTAAAGGAAAATGTGTCGAGGGCAATATGGATTGCTGTTTTTGTGGGTCTTTTAGGTGTGCTACTCGTTATTAATCCTTCGAAAGATTTTAACTGGTTTTTTTTGATTCCTCTTTTGTCGGCGATCAGTTATAGCTTGTATCAAATAATGACGCGGCACTTTAGTGCTCGTGAACACCCAGTGACAACTTTGTTTTATTCTGGTCTCGTTGGTTCTATACTAATGAGCGCAGTCGTTCCTTTTTTCTGGGTCACCCCCATACTCGTAGATGTTCCAAAGTTTATTTTTTTAGGCCTTGCAGGTGCGTTCGGCCATTACATGTTGATAAAGGCGATGGAATTAGAAGATGCGTCATTCCTATCCCCGCTTGGCTACACCCAATTGGTTTGGGCTACGTTTTTCGGTTACTTAGCCTTTGATCACCTTCCAGATGCTAAGGGCTTTATTGGGATGGGTATTATTGTTGGTGCCGGATTGTATGTGGCTTTGGGTCAAAGTAGACGCCGCCGAGAATCCGCATACGTAAGCATCGAATAGGCCTGCTCATCTAAGCTTGGACTGCGGTAATTTGAATTTCCACTTTATATTGCGGCGCCGCGAGTTTAGCTTCCACGCACGCTCGTACTGGCGGATTGTCTTTTGCTAACCACATGTCCCAAATCGCATTCATTTCCGAAAAGTCAGCCATGTCAGCTAACCATATGGTCGCAGAAATTATGTTCGATTTATTTGACTCATTAGATAGCAAATACTGATCGATCGTATCTAGGATTTGTCCTGTCTGTCCTTGTATGTCTGTATTTGGGTCGGCGGCTACTATCCCGGCCGTGTATATGATACCCCCGTGTATTACGACCTGAGACATACGGCTATTTGAATCAATTCTTTTAATACTCATAATTTCCCTTTCAAGTTCTGTTAAGTATCCTATTTTGCACTAGTGTTCGCAACGCGGGAGGTTTTCATAGTCACCATCTCCTCCGCGGCAGTGGGGTGAATTGCGACTGTGTCGTCGAAATCTTCTTTCGTCGCCCCCATGCGTACTGCCACAGCAAAGCCTTGCATCATTTCATCCATGCCCATTCCAATACCGTGGCAACCGACCACCTTCTCATCAGGCCCCGAAACTATTATTTTCATCAGGCAGTGCGCGCCATCCGGATTGAAAGCATAGTGCATAGGTTTAAATTTACTTTCATAGACTCTCACAGATTCAAACCCAAATTTTGTCACAGCTTCTGTTTCAGTTAACCCGACAGTACCAATAGGAGGATGGCTGAAAATAACCGTTGGGATGTTCTCGTATGTTAAATGTCGCTCGTCTTGCCCATTGAATAAGCGGTCAGCAAGTCGTCTGCCCGCTGCTATTGCAACGGGTGTTAACTCATGGTTTCCTGTGATATCGCCAACGGCGTAAATGCCAGGCGTGTTGGTTTCTTGAAATTTATTGACGACGATATATCCCGCCTGTGTCATTTGGATGCCTGTTTTTTCGAGTTGCAACGCCTGCGTGTTCGGAGCTCTTCCGATTGCCCAAATGACTTGATCAAAGTTAGCGAGCTCCTCATCTGATTTAGTTATTAACGAGATAGAATTACTTGTCTTTTTAACTTCTTTTATCTCAGTTTGTCTGATTACCTTAACGCCGTCTTTTTCCATCTCAGTCATAAGAGCTGAACGAATTGATTGGTCGAAATGACGCAAAAACTCGTTATTTCTGAGTATCAGCGACACCTCTGACCCCAGGGTGTTTAGTAATCCAGCAAATTCCACAGCAATATAACCGGCTCCTACAATTGCGATTTTTTTAGGTTGGTGGTCAAGGTCAAAAAATCCATCTGAGGTCATTCCTAAATGTGCACCACTAATGTTTGGAATTACTGGATATCCGCCAGTCGCAATGAGAATGTGTGGGCTTTGATAAGTATTCCCGCCCACCCTAATTACATTTGCAGCTTCAAAGGTTGCTTCTCCTCTTATCACTTCAACTTTGTTCCCGGCCAACCCGCGTTCATAACCGGCATTCAATCTGACGATGTATTCATCCCTTTTTTGTTTGAGTGCGTTCCAGTCAAATTCTTTGAATTCAGTTTTGAAACCGTAGTTTTTCGCTTCGTGTATTGCTTCTTTGAGGCTCGCTGCTGTCCACATAATTTTCTTTGGTACACATCCGACATTAACGCATGTACCTCCCATTTGACTCTTTTCTATCAGCGCGACTTTCGCCCCATAGGTGCTGGCGCGGTTTGCGGTTGCCACCCCACCGCTACCACCTCCGATGACAATTAGATCGTATTTCGACATGCTAACTCGTACTCCTCATTATTATTTTCATCAATTAAGACTTTAGTCTATACGAATGGGATCATTTTTTTGGTTGGGCTGTCCGGGGTGGTCAGAGTAATGTATTGAATATTAAATACCACTGAGTAGTTAATCTAGAAATCTGTTATGTTCATCTCTTACAGATCCATGTGAGTCATTGCGCTTGCTTTTTATTACTCGGACCGATGAGGAAAAATATATGCGTCCCGTATTACTTTTTGATGTGAATGAGTCCTTACTTGATTTGAGGGCGCTTGACCCTCACTTTAAAACGCATTTTGGTGATGCGATAGTCGTGAGCGAGTGGTTTGATCAAGTAATACAAACAGCTATGTTGTCTGTTGTGCTGGGTTGGACTCGTAATTTCGCTGAAGTTGGGCGCTCCGCTTTGGAAATGGTCGTGACTCGTCATCAATTAGAGTTAACTGACGCTGCATTGAGTGACATTGTTGGTGGAATGAAAACATTACCGCCTCATGACGATGTTGTCGAAGCACTAAGAACTCTTAAATCGGAAGGTTTTCGAATGGCAGCATTGACCAACTCTCCCGTTGCGGTTGCGAAAGAGCAGTTGGTATTTGCTGGTTTAATTGAGTTTTTTGAGACCGTGATTTCGGTCGAGGAAGTAGATACACTTAAACCAGATGCTAGGGTTTACAAATATGCTATTGGCAAGATGAATGTAGAAGCTAAGGACACTTATTTGATTGCTGCACATGCGTGGGATGTTGCTGGCGCAATGGCAGTTGGTTGTATGGGAGCATTAATCAAGCGTCAGGGGATAGCTGCCAATCCGATTGCGCCTGAGCCGACGATTGTTGCCGCGAATTTGACTGCGGTCGCTCAATGTATCCTCGAACAACACCCATAAAGACTTATCCAAGGGAAATATTATGATTAAACTGTTTTACTGGCCGACGCCTAATGGACACAAAATTACGATGTTCCTAGAGGAAATGGCGGAAGCGTATGAGATTGTTCCAATCAACATTAGCCGTGGAGAACAGTTCGAGGAATCTTTTTTGAAAATCTCACCTAATAATCGTATGCCAGCAATTACAGACGACAATCCGATCGACGGCGGAGGTCCAATATCTATATTCGAGTCTGGGGCTATTCTTCAATACTTAGCCGAGAAAACCGGTAGGTTTATTCCGACCAGTTTGCGTGAAAAGACGCAGGTAATGGAATGGTTATTTTGGCAAATGGGCGGTTTAGGCCCGATGGCTGGTCAAAACCACCACTTCGTCTCCTATGCTCCTGAACCAATTCCCTATGCTATCGAGCGGTACGTAAATGAAACAGCCCGTCTGTATGCGGTCTTGGATAATCAATTAAAAGGTCGAGATTTCATCGTGGATGATTACTCCATTGCAGATATGGCTTGTTATCCATGGGTGGTGTTGCATGAGCGGCAACGTCAAAATTTGGATGAATTTCCTGAAGTTAAAAAGTGGTTTGAGCGCATTCGTTCTAAAAAAACAGTTATTCAGGCTTATGCAAAAGGTAAGGATATTAGTCGTGGACCCGTTGTTGATGATGAGTCAAAAAAATTCTTATTTGGCCAGGGAGCAAAAACAATTTCAAGAAAGGATTAAGTAATGATTCAGCTATACGATTTGGAAACTAAGTACCCTAATGTGCGATTTTCGCCTTTTTGCTGGCGAGTGAAGTATGCCTTAGCTCATAAAGGGCTGCGTTGGGAGGAGGTGCCTATTGGTTTCACAGATAAAGATAAACTTCCGTCGCCGAACGAAGGCAAGGTTCCTGTCATAGTTGACGATCAAGAAGTCGTATCCGATTCATGGGATATTGCTTTGTTTCTTGATACAAAATACCCTAACGATCCTTTATTTGATGGTGCAGAGTCTCGCGCGCAAGCTTATTTTATTAAATCCTGGTCTGAAATGGTGCTCCAAATACTAATTTCTCGTATGGGTATTCTAGATTTTTATGAGGTACTAAAGGATTCAGATAAGGGCTATTTCCGAGATACTCGTGAAAGTCGCTCTGGAGTTACTCTTGAGGAGTGGGGGGGCAATCCAGAATCAGCCCGTACCGAATTTTTAAAGGCTCTAGAGCCCCTACGAGTGACTTTGAAACACCAGTCTTTTCTGGGAGGCGCTCAGGCTAACTTTTCGGATTATATTATGGTTGGCTTACTGCAGTGGATGAGGTGTGGATCATCATTGACCGTTTTTGATGAAAATGATGCTGTCTTTGAGTATCAGGAAAAACTTTTGGATTTACATGACGGATTGGGCCGATTAAGTCTCCCGTATTCGTCGGCGATAGCTGACGAATAACGAAGTTTCAATCTATTGGTATGTGTTGGTATAGGACGTCTATGACATCCAAAGCTTCGTTTCCGCCGGGAGTTTCAAGATAAACTCGATCGCCGGGTCGTGATTTCAATAAAGCTTTAGCGAGAGGCGAGATCCAACTGATTAGATTTTTTTTGGCGTCGGCCTCGTCGACCCCCACGATAGAAACCGTCTCCAGATCTTTTTGTGATTTTTGAAATGAGACTGTAGCCCCAAAAAACACCTGGTCGGTTTGTTCTCTTTCGGCCGGATCAATAACCACGGCGCTGTCTAATTTTTTGGTGAGTAGTCTTATTCTTTTATCAATTTCTCTTAATTTTTTTTTCCCATATATATAGTCTCCGTTTTCCGATCGATCACCATTGGACGCAGCCCAATGAACAACCTTTACAATTGCAGGCCGCTCGGTATCGATCAAATACAGTGCCTCATTCTTCAGTCTTTTTATTCCGCCTGGAGTGATGTAGTTTTTTGAAGGCATTCTCGACTAGATTAAGTTATCGGATAATTAAAAAAATTAAATTAATGTTTCTGGTTGGAAAATTGTACGCGTCATTTTAGTGTGGCGAGTGATACTATGAGACTTATCAATAGTGGCAATTAAGTTCACTAACCACATACAGAATATAAAGGGGAGTTTCAATGACTGTTAGCGTAGGTGATCATGTTCCAGAATGCACGCTTTATGAGTATTTTAATGAGGAGTCAGATGGATGTAGTGTAGGACCAAATGCATTCAAGATGTCGGAGCTCGTGAAAGGTAAGCGCATAGCGTTATTTGCTCTTCCAGGCGCATATACCCCGACGTGCTCAGCGAAGCACCTACCAGGTTATGTCGAGAAAGCCGAGGCTCTCAAGGAAAAAGTGGATGAAATCTGGTGTGTCTCTGTAAACGATGCGTTTGTCATGGGCGCGTGGGGCCGTGATAACAACGCTACAGGATCTGTGCGAATGATGGCTGATGGTAGCGCTGAGTTTACTAAAGCCGTTGGGATGGATCTTGATCTTACCGAGCGAGGGCTTGGAGTTAGGTCTAGACGTTATTCAATGTTGCTTGATGACGGAATTATTAAAACGATCAACTTGGAGGATGCTCCAGGTGGTATGGAAGTGAGTGATGCGGATACTATGCTAGATCAAGTTTGATCTTTCCGATTGGAAACAGTCGAACGTCCTATTAAAAAATCTTTCAAATTGTCTGTGACTTGATTAGGTTGTTCTGCCATGATGGCATGGCCGGTACCTGGTAAAACTTTCGTAACGCAACCTGGTATGGCCTCGCGAAGAGAATCCGTTCTCGGGGCTGGCGTCATTTTGTCGTCCGAACCTAAAAGAAGCATAGTTGGACATTTTATTTTTCGGGCCATAGATATCCCTTCGTTGTAAGAGTTACACGCTGAGAAATCGGCATGCAAAACCCCAGGCTTCGCACGATTCATCAATTGCATACTGACACCTTGCATTGAGATACCTGGTAAGTCATTCTTGCCAAGTTTTGCCCGACCGCTAAACGAATATTGGTTAACGAGTTCGTAAGCTGTTGAGAGGTCTCTTTGTGACATCTCTAACAAGGTCTCTGAAACGGGCATGGGTGCATTCGTACCGACAAGGACCAGGTGGTTAACCGTATTATTGGGTCTGGCTGCAAATTCAAGCCCAATTAAAGATCCCATGCTATGTCCAACAATGGAAAACTCTTCAAGCTCGAGCGCTTGAACGCATTTTTCTATCCAACTGGCAAGGTCAGTGATCGTAGATAATGGCTCTCCAGTGGATTGGCCGTGTCCTGGTAAATCAAAAGCTAATGCGTTCCAACCGTGTGCCGCGAAATATCGACATTGCATATTCCAGACACTGTGGTCGTTAGCTGCGCCATGAATGAATAAAATTGTCGGTTGATCAGGAGATAGCTTATGGTTAGAGGTATAAATGAACGCGGATTGATTATCTATAGGGATTAACATGTCAGTTTTGAGATTTAAAGAAATTTCAGAGCTTGTTTTAGGTCTTGTTTTAGGTCATCAATATTTTCTAAACCTATGGAGAGCCTCACGGTGCCGGGTGTTATCCCGGCCGATAATAAATCATCATCGCTCATTCGAAAATGGGTAGTCGATGCTGGATGGATAACTAAAGATTTAGCATCTCCTACGTTAGCTAAATGAGAGAATATTTTGAGTTTCTCTATGAATTTTTTGCCTGCTTGACGACCATCTTTGAGTTCAAAAGTGAAGACTGCCCCCACGCCGTTAGGAAGTAGTTCGGCAGCAAGTTTGTTGTCTGGATGATCGTTTAATTCAGGGTAAATTACTTTCTTCACCGAAGCATGGTCGTTCAAAAAATCTACAATTGCTCGAGTATTCTCTACATGTCTTTGCATACGAGGCCCAAGTGTCTCTATTCCTTGCATGATCTGAAACGCGTTCATCGGGCTCATACACGCACCAAAGTCACGTAGTCCCTCACGCCGGGCTCGAAGTAGGAATGCGGCGACAGGAGATTCGTCTGTAAAGGTCATTCCATGAAAGCCTTGGTAGGGTTGACTTAGGGTCGGAAACTTGTCACTTTGAGTCCAGTCGAAACCACCACCATCAATAACAAGCCCCCCAACAGCGACACCATGGCCACCCAAAAACTTAGTTGCAGAGTGGACGACAATATCAGCCCCATGTTTTAGTGGCTTCAGTAAGTAGGGAGTTGTGAATGTGGAGTCAACCATGAGCGGAAGTTCTCGGTCATGAGCTAGCTTAGACACTGCTGGGATATTTAAAATATCCAAACCCGGGTTACCTAGCGTCTCGCTAAAAATTAGCCTCGTCTCGGGTTTTATCGCAGCTTCAATGCGATTCAGATCTCTAAAATCTACAAAAGTCGTATCGATGCCGAATCTCGGCAAAGTGAACTGGAGAAGATTATGCGAGCCGCCATACAGTGATTGAGAGGCGACAATGTGGCCTCCCTGTCCCATTAGCGTGGTGATTGCTAAGTGAAGTGCTGCCTGACCGCTAGCAACCGCTATGCCTCCGACACCACCTTCCATGGCGCTGATTCGTTCTTCTAGAACGGAATTGGTAGGATTTGAAATGCGGGAATAAACATGACCGCCTAGTTCCATGTTGAACAATGATGCTGCGGTGTCTGTATTTGGAAAAACATATGAGGTCGTGAAGTGTATCGGTTGAGCCCTTGATCCGTGCTCACTGTCCGGTTCTTGTCCTGCGTGTAGCCCTAAGGTTTCTAATTTAAAATCTGCCATGTTTATTGATTCGTTCTGTCCATAAATGATTTGTTGTAATGTAAGCGACGTTATCGATAATTACCTCAATTCTCCTCGACAACAGGATCATCTCGCCCCTTCTCGCAGTCACTGCGAAACACATTTCCGGCACTCTCAATCGTCCAATTTCTTCCAAAATTACCGAACACATAGTCCACAACGATTGATAGATTTTTTTTCTCCACAGCGTCTGCATATGTCCTTTCTTCGAGGCGAGCCATTGCTTCCTCGTAGGTCGCCAATTCCTCTTTTCTCCACCTCATGGCTTCCGATGCAAAGTTGCCGATGTCATCGCAACTCATCGTGCCGAGTGGGTATGGAGCAGCTGAGGCAGGAGCAGCTAAAAAAATACCAACGAGACTCATT
>CAJQMS010000142.1 GCA_905479505.1 uncultured Burkholderiales Genera incertae sedis bacterium
CATCTCGCACAAGCCCGCTACCCTTGTGTATGTGGAAACTGGGGCCATCTGCTGTCACAATACCAGCGGCATCTTGACCTCGGTGTTGGAGCACTTGTAATCCATCATAAAGTAATTGGTTAACCGGTGACTTCGCGACCGCTCCAAGTAGACCACACATCAAAAATCTCCTCTGTTTATTTTCATGCCATTATATACACGCTACCCATCATTTCGGTGAGATAGCCCACTCCACCTCTGGGATCGTTAATTGAAGAAATGAAGCTATAACCTCTAGTGGAAAACGTAACTGTGCATTCTGCCACTGTGATTTAATTCCTATCTCCGTTGGCGACAACACAACAACAAGCAGCGCTGTAATTAAAATTCCCCTACCCATTCCAAAAAAAGAACCTAGTGCTCTATCCATTCCAGTCAAGGCTGAGGATTTCACCAATCTAGAAAGCTTGACTGTAACAAAATGAAATAAAAATAAGCATATGATTAGAATCAGGACAAAAGCCATAATCAATCTGAGCCTGGAGCTAATAATAAGCGGGTTTAAAAAAATAGAAACGTAGCCAACTGAAAGTTTGGATATCCAAAAAGAGAGGAACCAGGTTGCCAGAGAAAAGATTTCTCGCGTCAAGCCGCGAAAAAAGCCGTAGGCCGTTGACACCAATAAAACTGCGATGATTCCATAATCAAACCAAGTCAGGTTTAGCTCCATACCCTTAAATTAGCCTAGGGTTTAGTTGTCAGTAGTCGTGATTTTATGAGAGGCTCTCCATATGTTAACGATTGAGCCTTTAACCTTGAGAGTGCTCGACTTGCTTTGTCCTTAGTAGAATAACTTCCCACGTACACACGAGTCATAGGTCCGTTGCTACCCTCAAATGACTCTAGTATCACCGGAAAATTAGCAGCCTCAAGTTTTTTTGCGAAACGTTGAACAAAATTTATTTTAGAAAAAGCTCCTAACTGAACGACGTAGCCTCCCGCTGCATCATTCGTTTGACTGCCCATCGAGCTGTCTGAATTATCACTCGCTCCTGCTGAACCTTGCTCCTCATCTATTGACCGAGCACTAGAGCCTGAACTGGGTACCGGATCCTGAAGCACAGACTTTGAAGCAATATTGATCTCAACATCATCCGAAATTTTCCTGGGCTCATTATCTAATATTAAAGGGACCAGAGTTACCACCAAAAGAACCAAGACCACAGCTCCCACAAGCCTTCTTCTGGCCCGCTTCTTCAGCTCAAGTTCATCTGCTTCATCAACTAATTGCATATTGGCTCTTCTTAAATTTCTATTTATTACTATTATGTACCAAGCTCGAAACAAATGGGTGATTTAAGGCTGCGGTCACTGTAATAAATGATCCACATACTATAATCCTATCATCGAGATCACTCTCCTCAAGAGACTGATCGATGGCTTGAGCCACTGAGTCACAGGATATTACTTTCCCAGCAATAAAATGCGGCGCAATTTGGCTCAAAACAATGTCTGGAGCCATTGACCTCTTGCCTGGTAATCCGCACACCAATATCCGGTCAACAACGGGTTCCATTAGCGACAGCATCTTCACGTATTGCTTATCTGCTAATGCTCCGAAAACAAGTCTTGTCTTCCCCTTATAACTCGCGCGTTTGAGCTCGTTCACTAAAGCCATCACCGATGCTACGTTATGCGCCACATCCAGTAAAATCAATGGGCGCGCCGGAAGCACTTGGAACCGCCCCAATCTCTCGGCATCCAGCAATCCGCTTCGAATGGATGCAGCATCGATTGGCAGATGAATCTTCAAGCGTGTAACTGCTTCTATAGCAACGCTCGCATTTATTAACTGGTGCTCCCCCTGCAATCGCGGCGGACTAAGGCTCATTCGCACCCCACTGTTTGACCAAAATGTCCATCCTGGACTCGCCTTTATGAAACCAAAATCTCTAGACACCAACTGTAAATTCGTTCCAACCTCTGCCGAGACGTCAATGATTGATTGAGGCGGATCCTCATCGCCGCATATGGAAAGGGCTCCATCACCTCGAAAAATTGCTGCTTTCTCCTCGCCTATCGCCTCTCGATTATCACCCAAAAATTCCATATGATCTAATCCGACATTTGTCACAATCGCACAAATGGGATCCAGCACGTTTGCGGCGTCTAATCGGCCTCCGAGTCCCACCTCCAAAATTATCAAATCTAAATCTTGTTGCAAAAAAATGTTCAACGCTGCAAGAAAAGAAAACTCAAAATAAGTGAGACTAACCGTTTTACGCGCGAGCTCTATTTTTTCAAAAGCCGAAATAATATCCTCATCATTGGCATCTTTGTTCGCAACTCTTATTCTTTCATTAAAACGAATAAGATGAGGAGAAGAGAATAGACCTACTTCATAACCAGCATTAGTATAGATCGCCTCTAACATCGCGCATGTAGAGCCTTTTCCATTTGTCCCACCAACAGTTATTACAGGACAAACTGGGTAAAGCGCCATGTTTAGCATGACCTCACGAAGCCGATCTAATGTCAGATCAACCTCTTTATGATGCGTCGTATTGATATGACACAACCAGTCATCTAAAGACTTACTCAATTGATCAGAGGTAAATGTCTATTGGGAACAGTCTCAAGTTTGAGGGTCAATTTGTTCTTACCCGCGTGAACAAAGAAAGCAATTTACCTAAGCGATCCTTCATCTCTCTGCGGTCGACAATCATATCTATCGCTCCGTGCTCCAAAAGGAACTCGGAGCGCTGAAATCCATCCGGTAGCGTCTGTCGGACAGTTTGCTCGATGACCCGTGGCCCTGCAAAACCAATTAATGCTCCAGGCTCAGCAATGACAATATCCCCAATCATCGCAAAACTTGCTGACACACCGCCCATAGTTGGATCGGTTAATACGGATATGAAGGGCAGCCCTTGATTGGATAACTGAGACAATGCAGCAGTAGTTTTAGCCATTTGCATCAGTGAGGTTAACCCCTCTTGCATACGAGCGCCACCACTTGCCGCGAAGCAAATAAAAGGTATTTTTTTTGTACAACTATACTTAACGCCTGCCGCGAAGCGTTCTCCAACTACGGAGCCCATAGAGCCGCCAAGAAATGAAAACTCAAACGCCGCGCATACAGCCGATATTCCATTGATAGCCCCTTGCTGAACCACTATGGCGTCTGTTTCATCAGTGCTTTTTTGAGCTGCAACAAGCCGCTCCTTATACTTTTTACTATCGACAAACTTTAAAAAATCAACGGGTTTAGCGTACTCTCCGATGTCAAACCGTTTCCCATCGTCAAATATGAAGTCCAACCTCTGCCTCGCATTTAAACGGCCGTGGTGTGAACACTTCGGACATACCTGCAAACTTTCTTCCAACTCCGCCTGATAAAGCACAGCCTCACAGTTAGGACATTTACTCCAAAGACCTTCAGGTACAGCCTTACGTAAAGTCTTAGTGCTGGTAAAAGTATTAATCTTTGGCGGTAATATTTTTTGAAGCCAACTCATTGGATTAATGTCCCCGAGTACATTTGTTATTTTTGATCGATAGCACTGCGTATGGACTTGATAAAGTTTTCAACATTCGGGATGATCGTCTTCAAGTCAGATTTCTCTATCTCCTCTACCAGTCGACTACCGATCACAACAGCATCTGACAGTTTAGCGACTGCTCTGGCTGTATCGCCATCACGGATACCGAAACCGACCCCGACCGGCACGTTGACGTGATTCTTAATTTGCTCAACTCGACTAGCCACATCATCCAAATCTAAGTGACCAGCACCGGTCACCCCCTTTAATGAGACGTAATATACGTAACCTGTAGCTAACAGTGCGACATCGGCCACCCGGGACTCCAGGGTGGTTGGTGCCAACAAAAAGATCGAATCGATATGGTTTTCCTTTAATGCGGCGTTTAAAGCACCGCTTTCCTCAGGAGGATAATCAACAACTAAAACACCGTCTACGCCAACCTCAGCCGCTCGGTTTACAAAGCTATCAACCCCCAAAGCTTCTATCGGGTTTGCATAACCCATTAAAACAACTGGGGTTTCTTGGTCACTCTCACGAAAATTTTTAACCAAATCCAGCACTTTACTCAAACTCGTCCCGCCGGCTAGCGCCCTTTCGCTTGCCCTCTGAATTGTCGGTCCATCAGCAATTGGATCGGAAAAAGGTATCCCAAGCTCAATAATGTCAGAGCCACTATCCACAAGTGCAAACATCAATTTAAGCGTTATTGAAAGATCAGGGTCTCCCGCTGTTATGAATGGTATTAAAGCTTTCCGTCCATTGACATTTAATTCTTCAAACTTTTTTTTAATTCGTGACATATGTTGATTTTAAAACTCGATTAAACATCTTTTGTTGTTAATAGATAACACTAAAGCCCGATATTCGACGCCGTTGCGACCGTCGCCATATCCTTATCTCCCCGACCAGAAAGATTAACCAATAAAACCTGATCTGCCTTCATTTTAGGAGCTATTTTCATCGCATGGGCAACCGCATGCGCCGTTTCTAGCGCAGGCATGATTCCCTCAATTTTGGTCAATTTATGAAACGCGTCTAACGCCTCATCATCATTTGCCGAAACATACTCAGCACGACCGATGTCTTTTAACCAGGAATGTTCCGGACCAACTCCAGGATAATCTAATCCAGCTGAAATTGAATGCGTCTCTATTATTTGTCCGTTTGAGTCCTGCATCAGATACGTGCGGTTACCATGGAGAACTCCGGGTGTACCAGAAGCCAACGGTGCCGCATGCTTACCGGTATCCACGCCAGACCCACCAGCTTCTACACCAATTAATCTGACGTCAGTGTCTTTTATATACGGATGAAATACTCCCAAGGCGTTAGATCCGCCACCAACACAAGCGATAACGGCATCAGGCTGACGTCCAATCAACTCAGGCATTTGTATTTTTAACTCGTCTCCAACCACTGAATTGAAATCGCGAACAATCATCGGGTAGGGATGAGGTCCTGCTACTGTTCCAATAATGTAAAAAGTATTTTCAACATTTGTCACCCAATCACGCATCGCTTCATTTAGCGCGTCTTTAAGGGTTTTGGATCCACTTTCTACTGGAACAACCTCGGCGCCAAGCAAACGCATTCGATAAACATTGCTAGCTTGACGCTTAATATCCTCCGAACCCATATACACAACGCAATCCATTCCATAACGAGCTGCTACTGTCGCCGAGGCGACTCCATGCTGACCAGCACCGGTTTCAGCAATAATTCGTTTTTTACCCATGTGACGAGCGAGGAGAGCTTGACCAACGGTATTGTTCACCTTGTGTGCCCCAGTATGGTTTAGATCTTCACGTTTCAACCAAATTTGAGCTCCCCCAAGCATTTCTGTGAGCCGTTTAGCGTAATAGACTGGACTTGGTCGACCTACAAAGTGCTTCAAGTCATTATGAAATTCCTCCATAAAGCTTGGGGTATTTTTTAGCGTCTCATAGTTATCTCTCAAGTCCTCCAACGCGTGTATCAGCGTCTCAGGCACAAATACACCGCCGTAAGGTCCAAAGTGACCACTGCTATCAGGGAAATTATAATTTTCTAAATTTTCTTGCATCTGCATTTTTTACCTCATTAATAAAGTCTTGCACTAGCGCAAGGTCTTTGACCCCTTTTTGTCCATTCTCCACTCCGCTGCTAACGTCTACTGCCCAAGGGCTAACGGAGTCAATCGCTACCGAAACATTATCGGGAGATAAACCCCCAGCTAAAACAATAGGCAAGTCCAATTGTTTCGGCACTAACCCCCAATTGAAAACTTTTCCAGTTCCTCCACGTGCCCCATCAGAAAAGGTATCTAGCAACAACCCAGACGCTTCCCCAAACGTCCTACAGTATTCTACCAAATCCATCCCATCGGTAACGCTTATTGCTTTTAAATACGGCTTACTAAAACCCCCGCAAAAATCTGGCTTTTCATCACCATGAAATTGCAATAAATTTAAATCCACTAAGTCTAACGTCTCGAGCACATCTTCCCTAGAGGGATTCACAAAAAGACCAACCTTAGAAACAAAAGGAGGGAGTTCATTAACGATTTCCTGAGCTACCTTATTGGTAACACATCTTGGACTTTCAGCATAAAAAACCAATCCGATTGCATCAACACCTAGTCCGGCTACAGCAAGTGCATTCTCAACAGTAGTCAAACCACAAATTTTAATTGACGTAATTTCATTCTTCATTTTCACAAACCGGCTCTAGGTTGAGGTGGATATGATACGGCCACTTGGACCAGAAAAAACAGACGCTCCAGGAAGGTTCCACTTTGCGTCATACTCCACCGACGTCAAGTATAGTCCATTAGGATCGAATGTTGGGGCTGCAATATTACGATCTCGAGCCTCTAGTAGCTCTTTCATCCACCCTGCTCCCTGCTTCCCTGCCCCAATGTACACCAAGGCTCCAATAATATTTCGGACCATGTGATGGAGAAATGCGTTCGCCGTAATGTCAAAAATGATAAGACCTGCATCCTCTTTTATTGCAAGTGAATCAACGGTTCTGATAGGACTCTTAGCCTGACACTCGGACGACCGAAATGAGGAAAAATCATGTCGACCCAGTAAAAAACGCGCAGCAGAAATCATTGAGTCAATATTCAACGTCTTGTGGTACCAGCCGACTTTGTCTTTAAGCAGCCCGGGTCGTTGATCTCTATTCATTAATAAATAGCGATACGTTCGCCGCCTAGCAGAATATCTAGCATGGAATTCATCACAGACTTCAACCGCCCAAAGAACCGAAATATCTCTGGATATTAACGCATTTACTCCCCGCACCCACGCAGTAAGGGGCCTCGACGACCCGGTTTCAAAGTGAACAACTTGATAAGCAGCATGGACTCCGGTGTCCGTCCGTCCCGCACAGAACACTCTTATCGGCTCTGCAGCTATTTGGCCTAATCCTTTTTCAATTTCGCCTTGAACCGTCGGAGCATTAGGCTGTATTTGCCAACCGCAAAAAGATGAACCATCATACTCAACACCCAGAACTAATCTCACGATGATCTCATTTCCTCTTAAAGGATTTTTAGCATTGCCCGAAAGCTGATATGACTAATAACCCACAGTCACAGTGCAAAACTGCGCGTCCGATAGAAAAACTCACTGCTAGTTTTTTGTAGGCGAATCACCAAGGTTCAGATCAATTGACGATAGATCGACCTGATTTTGAGCTGTCTGTCCGCGATCTGCAAATTTTCCGTCAGCATATCGCACGTCGTTCGGGTCAACTAAGTATCCAAGCGCTACGAATCTCTCCCAATACGCGCCTGTTTG
>CAJQMS010000143.1 GCA_905479505.1 uncultured Burkholderiales Genera incertae sedis bacterium
CAGATGAGTTATCGGGCGGCATGAAACAACGCGTCGGACTGGCTAGAGCCTTAGCCACTGACCCAGACGTCATGTTGATGGATGAGGCATTCTCAGCCTTGGACCCGCTCATCCGCAAAGAGATGCAGGACGAGCTTCTAAAACTCCAAGACAGGAAACGTCGAACTATCGTATTTATCACTCACGATGTAGATGAAGCCATGAAACTAGGAGATCGTGTGGCGGTTATGGCAAACGGAAACATCATTCAAATCGGTACGCCTCAAGAAATTCTTAACAATCCCGCAAACGAGTACGTATCATCTTTTTTTCGAGGTGTTGCCACCATTGACGTCCTTTGTGCAAAAGATATTGTCCAAAGTTCTGACAACGCTATCATTTCAATCGATGATTCCAATCTTGAAACCAGTCAGAACGTTATTCGAAATTCAAAGCGTGAATTTGCCTACGTCGTGGACGGCGATAAAAAGTTAATTGGCGTCGTATCAAACCAAAGTATTCAAGCGGCAATCATCGAGGACTCAGCAATATCAATCAACAGCGCACTCATAGAAAACACAGAAGCGTTAAATGAAAATGCCAAACTTAGAAGCGTCATTGGAGCCATTGCAGCGTCAACGTATGATTTGCCAGTCGTAACTGACTCAAATATTTTCTTGGGGGTAATAACTAAAGATCGCCTACTTAAAACGATAGACGACGGGCATAAAACAATTCATGGCTGAGCCTTCACTCAAACCCATACTATCGGAGCCGTCAGGCGATCCCTGGGGAGAACCCTCGGGAAACGAATCGACATCAGATTCTGATCAGGACATAGAAAATCCTTGGGGAGATTCTGATTCAAATTCGGATTGGCTTTCGCTTGATGAAACGACGGAAGATAGTTTTGACATCCTCAACCCCTTTGAGCATATTCAGATACCGCTAGGCGATTGGACTGAAACGGGTCTCGATATGATCGTCACGAACTTTCGTCCTGCGTTCCAAGCGATCCGTACACCCATTGACTTTATTTTGACAAGCGTGGAAGGTGGCTTACTAGCATTTTCGCCCTTGGTATTGATTGCGATATTCTCGATTTTGTCATGGCAAGCGGCAAACGGCAGAATTGCTATAGGAACGTTCCTCTCTTTTGCGACGATAGGATTCATTGGCGTGTGGCCAGAAGCTATGATTACGTTAGCCTTGGTCTTGACTTCCATTTTCTTCAGTCTAATTATTGGCATTCCAGCTGGAATATGGCTCTCAAAATCAGACAATGCATCAGCCGCGTTAAGACCAATTTTAGATGCCATGCAAACTACGCCCGCTTTTGTCTATTTAATCCCGATTGTCATGCTTTTTGGCATTGGTAACGTTCCTGGTGTCGCTGTGACCATCATCTTTGCCCTACCACCGTTGATCCGTTTAACGAATCTTGGGATCCGTCAGGTGCCTGAAGATCTTGTCGAAGCATCAAAATCATTTGGCTCCTCTCCGATGCAGCTTTTATTCAAGGTTCAATTGCCTCTTGCCATGCCGACGATTATGGCGGGAGTAAATCAGACTTTGATGTTGTGCCTGTCTATGGTCGTTATCGCTTCTATGATAGCCGTAGGCGGATTAGGACAGCTTGTTTTAAGAGGAATCGGACGACTTGATATGGGACTGGCCACGGTTGGTGGAGTCGGTATTGTTTTGCTCGCTATAGTCCTGGATCGCATCACTCAAGCAATGGGTACGGAGAAACGCGTCAAGGGAATTCGCCATTGGTACGATACAGGACCGGTCGGCCTAATTCGTAAGTTAATAAATAAAAATCGTTAAACGCTATAGAATCCAAGTTCGGACACGACTGAGGTTTAATCGAGGAACAACATGAAACTAAAAAAATATGCTCGGATTTTCTGCTTAAAAGTAGCGACCCTCATTGTCTTCAGCGCTAGCATAGGACATGCTCAAAGCGAATATCAATCCCCTGGGAAAGGTATCATCATCCAACCCGGACAAGAAAATATTGAAGGTGAGAATTTTCAGACTATTTTAGTCGTCAAAGCTCTTAAAGAATTAGGTTACGAAGTCAAGGATGTTCAAAATGCGCGTTACCCTCTTCTGCACGTCGCAATCGCCAACGGTGATGTAACTTTTATGGCAGACCATTGGAATCCACTCCACCGAGCGTTTTTCGATGAAGCTGGGGGCGAAGATAAATTAACACTCATTGGGCGATATATACCTGGCTGCGCACAAGGGTATCTGATAGACCAAAAAACAGCGGAAAAATACGACATAACAAACATCGGACAACTAGCGGATCCAGACATTGCCAAACTGTTTGATGCTAATGATGATGGCAAAGCCGACCTAGCAGGCTGTGTTCCCGGTTGGGGCTGCGAGCGGGTAATTGAGCATCAGCTGGACACATTCAAACTCAGAGAGACCGTAACGCACAATCAAGGCGAGTATTCAGCAATCATTGCAGATACCATTGCAAGATATAGACAGGGAGACTCTATCCTGTATTACACGTGGACACCTTATTGGGTGTCAGGAACCCTTGTTCCAGGCAAGGACGTAAGATGGCTAGAGGTGCCCTACTCAGCCCACCCCAATAACGTTAACACTGAATTAAAAAACGGAAGTAACTATGGGTTCGAAGTCAATACACAGATGATCCTCGCAAATCGAGAGTTCTTGTTGGCAAATCCGTCAGCTGCAAAATTGTTTGAAGTTATGAGATTGTCTGTAAAGGATGTGTCCGCACAGAACCTTAAAATGAGAAAAAAAGGACAAGGCGGGTGGAAAGCTGCAGAACGTCACGCAGATTCTTGGATAAAAGCCAATAAAAAAATGTTTGAAGGTTGGTTAGATGAAGCTAGAGCAGCGAATCAATAGGAGATGAGGTTATGCCAAGCGAATCAAACAATAAAATTGCTCCGTCCGGGATGGCAGTAAACAAACGAGGTGAAGCCACAAGAACGAGTGCAGATATGGATAAAAAATTATCACCAGCTGACATCAGTGAAATTATTGAAATGGCACTTTCAGATCATGCATCGTTCGATAGTATTAGGGAAGTGCATGGCATTCGCGAAACCGAGGTAAAAGCGCTTATGCGAAAAAACCTGAAGAGCGGTTCATACAAAGCGTGGCGTAAACGCGTACGTACATTTTCAGATAGGAGGGAAAATTACAAATAAGACCAATATCTGGCCCTCGGGTGAGTCGGAATTCATTCCGAGTCATAGGTTAGAACATGAATTTAAATCTCGGGCGACGCAAACGCCTTCTCGAGCATAAAAAAACTGATCTTTTATACCATTTAGCAATAACTATAGATCAAAACAATAGTAGGTCTTTAGCATGTGACGTAGCAGAATTGTGACTTATTTACACACATGAGAGACCTTTAATGAAAATCGAAACCCTATCCGTTCACGCAGGATACAAGCCAGACCCAATCACAAAGGCCGTCGTGCCGCCGATCTACCAAACAGTGGCTTATGCTTTCGACGATGCTCAACATGGCGCAGACCTGTTTGATTTAAAGGTTGAGGGTAATATTTACACACGCATAATGAACCCCACTCAGTCTGTTCTAGAGGAACGTGTAGCGGCTCTTGAGGGAGGTATTGCTGCTCTAGCTGTGGCTTCAGGACAATCAGCAATTACTTACGCGATTCAAACAATTACCGAGGCAGGCGACAATATTGTGTCATCGAGCGCGCTCTATGGCGGGACGTATAACTTGTTCGCGCATACTTTCCCACAATTTGGGATTGAAACTCGGTTTGCAGACTACCGAAACGCTGCGAGCTTCGAAGCACTGATTGACGACAAGACCAAGGCGGTTTTTGTTGAGTCCCTAGGAAATCCTCAGGGAAACATTACGGATATCGAAGCAATCGCAGCGATCGCTCATAAGCACGGAGTGCCCTTGATTGTGGACAACACAGTACCCAGTCCGTACTTATGCCGGCCAATCGAGCACGGAGCAGATATTGTTATTCAATCACTCACGAAGTATCTTGGCGGCCACGGTAACAGCCTTGGCGGTGCCATCATAGATTCGGGGAAATTTCCATGGGCGGAGCATAAGGCTCGTTTCAAGCGACTAAATGAGCCCGACGTAAGCTATCACGGCGTTGTTTACACCGAAGCTTTGGGTGAAGCCGCATTTATCGGTCGGGCACGAGTTGTTCCTCTGCGTAATCAGGGAGCAGCAATATCGCCTTTCAATTCATTTCTTATCCTGCAAGGAATCGAAACACTAGCCTTACGAATGGACAGAATCTGCGATAACACCTTAGCTGTCGCAAAGCACCTCCAGCAGAATGACAAAGTTGAGTGGGTTAATTACGCTGGGTTAAGCGATCACCCTGATCACGCATTAGTGCAGAAATACATGAACGGGAAAGCGTCTGGCCTTCTTACGTTTGGGTTGAAAGGTGGACGTGAATCAGGGGCTAAATTTCTTGATGCGCTGAATCTATTTACCCGACTCGTGAATATCGGAGATGTGAGATCACTAGCGACTCACCCTGCATCTACAACTCATAGGCAGCTCACATCGGAGGAGTTAGCATCGTCCGGCGTGACTGAGGAAACTGTCCGATTATGCGTTGGTATCGAACACATAGATGACCTAAAGGATGATTTAAACCAGGCACTAAACGCAGCGTAACAAGGAATAGGAAATAATTGCGATAGCGGCGATTACGCCGTAATCGCAATTCCTTGACCAATCTCATGAACGATCAAAAAAGATTAATTACATAGTTCTTCTCAAAGCCTTAAAAAACAGCTCGGATTGAAGGCGATCCTGTAACGTTTCATCACTGACTTTTTGGGCTAAATCTTCGCTCACCCCAACTAGCTCCTGTCCTGTTGATCGCGCGAGTACTTCAAGCTCACATGCTCTCTCTAGGTAATACAGATCATCATAAGCGTAGTCCATTCTGTCGGCACAGACCACCACACCATGGTTACCTAAAAAGACTATGTCTCGGCCATTCATTGCACGCGCTATTCGCTCTCCCTCTGAAACATCAAGGGCCAATCCACTATATTTAGTGTCGGCGGATACTCTTCCGTGAAAGCGCATTGCGGATTGAGATAATTTCGTATCTAACTTGCCATATTTGGTTAACGACAACGCTGTTGCGTTTGGCATATGTGTGTGCAGCACACACACTTTTTTACAAATACGATGAATCGCCGAGTTAATGAACATTGCGGTGGGTTCGACAGGATGCTTACCCGCTAGAACATCTCCATTTTCATTTATAAGCACCACATCGTCAGCAAAAACCTCCTCCCACAATAATCCTCTGGGATTAAGTAGAAATCGACCTGACTGATCTGGTAACTCTAGGCTAAAGTGATTACACACGCCCTCAGCTAACCCGTGCTTGGAAGCAGCTCTCAAAGCTAACGCCAAATTCTCCCTTAAATGCGTAACTGCCTCTGAATAATATGTCTCCTCACTAATCTGCATAGATGATCCTATCCCTTTTAATTGCTGGTAAATAGACGATCTAATATCCAAGATATCAAATGGTAAAACTCGTCCAATTGCTTGAACGTTATTGGAAATAATAATAAGAATGATTATCGTTATATAGCCAGCCTTATTGTCGTGTCATACTCCGCCACGAAATAGTATTAGCGACTGAGTTTAACAAATTTAATAGCGAACAGAACCAATTACTGAAAAGCCGAACTAAACGGACAATTTGGAATTATTACTGTTTCTACATTTGAATTTTTAATGAGGAAAATCTTATGAAAGGCAATGCCGAAGTTGTAAACACCCTCAACAAGCTACTCGCTGGAGAGCTCATGGCAACCGACCAGTATTTGCTACATGGTGAGATGTACGCTGATATGGGACTTCAAAAATTAGCGGAACATGCTTTGCATGAATCAGAGCACGAACGTCAGCACGCTCAGGAAATTGTGCAGCGTATGCTCTTTCTTGAAGGTGAGCCGGATCTGGCTACCCGACATGAAATGACGACTGGCTCAAACGTCGAAGAAATGCTGAAGAATGATCTTGCGATTGAATATAAAGTCGTGGGCGACTTGAAAGCTGCGGTAGTTACGTGTGAGAAAAATCACGATTTCGTCACTCGAGATATGCTTGTGAAACAAATCGAAGATACAGAAATGGATCACGCTTATTTCCTAGAGAAGCAACTGAACCTGATCCAACTTATCGGAATTCAAAACTACATTCAAAGTCAGATGAGCGGAACAGAGGGAGGTGCGGCGTGAAGGGATCAAATAAAATTGTTAAGCATCTCAACGAAGTGCTGAAAAGCGAACTTACAGCGATCAATCAATATTTTCTTCATGCGCGGATGTTCAAAAATTGGGGACTGGAAAGACTGAACGAGAAAGAGTTTAAGAATTCAATAAGAGTGATGAAGGAGGCAGATAAACTCATCGAACGCATATTATTTCTAGAAGGTCTTCCCAATTTACAAAGCTTGGGGGCACTGTCTATTGGCGAAAACGTTGAGGAGTGTCTTAAGTCAGACCTTCAATTTGAAATAACATCTCAGAGAGCAAGTTTAGTCGCCGGAATAAATGAAGCAGAGGTCGAGCAAGACTTCGTGACCCGGGATTTGCTGGAGTCATTGCTCAAATGCTCGGAAACATCCATTGATGATTACGAGACTCAACTTTCGTTGATAAATGATTTGGGAATTCAGAACTACATTCAAGCTCAGATGGAAGAGGACTAACCCTAGCCAGTTTTGAGTTACCGGGGAGAAGCATTTAAAAAAAGAATGCTTCATCCCCACTTTGTTTTTCCTAAAATAAATCGCAAAGGCAGTTTTAAGGTTCCTCGTTAACTCTGTCAGGCGTATAAATTTCTTTTAGCTACTCACTGAGAACTGAGTAGCCTAGGAGGTCCTTGGGACATCGAATTCGAAGGGACCTTAGCTAGAAACGAAGTGAAAACGCCCTCCACCCATTGCCACTCGGCCCAACACACCAGCAATCTGACTTCAAGCGTGTCATTCTCCTCGGTAGTTCTAAACAGTATCGGAATGAGTTGACCGTATCGGGTCCCGGAACAATCATAAACAGCGGTTGCCGACTTATTTTGGATCATAATAAATAATATGAAATGCTCAATGTATTGAAGACACATTGGTTATAGACTATCGTTCTAACGATATGAGCGATAAAAGAACCGTATCTGAATTCCTTAAACACGCGTTAAAAGCGCTTACCAAAGGTGATCACACAGCATGTACAACGAATTTGACTTGACGCATTCAGCCTATCAGCCCAAACAATCGGGCCTTTCCTTTCCGGAGGCTAAAAACTTTTCTAATGTTAATGATTTGCGTAATGAATTAAAGAGAAAACTCGTCATAGCATGCCGGGCTTTCTCTTATTTTAAATTTGATTACGGGTTTGCTGGACACCTAACTGTTCGTGATCCTGAACACAAAAATCTTTACTGGACTAATCCAATGGCAGTCCATTTTAAACATGTCAAAACATCAAACTTAATTTTAGTGGATCACGACGGAAGCGTTGTTGAGGGCAACCACGCTGTCAACAGAGCAGGTTTCGTTTTGCATGCCGCGGTTCACGAGAAATTCCCTGAGATAGTCGCCATGTGTCATGCTCACACGCTCTACGGTACGGCATTTTCCTCATTGGGAAAAAAACTCGATCCTATATCACAGGACGCATGCGCGTTCTATGAAGACCATAATGTGATCACGGAAGAGTCTGGCGCTGTTGCTGTGAGTGAGGACGCCGGGATGAATATAGCTAACTCATTTAAAGATGTGAAGGCGGTTATTCACCAAAATCACGGACTGGTCACGATGAGCAAACATAGTATCGACTCTGCCGCATTCTGGTTCAGCGCGCTAGAGCGGTGCTGTCATCAAGAATTACTTACTATGTCGACCGGAAGACCTGTCAAGTTGGTCCCGCACGAACGGGCAGTTTATAGCCGAGAAAATGTCGGGAGCGATTACATCGGTTGGTTACATTTCCAACCTATACTTGACCACCTGATCGCAACTGAAAAGGACATGTTTGAGTAGTTCAAAAAAAGCCTTCACTCAGCTTGTGCTAGGGACCTCAGACATCGATCGTGACAGAGCCTTTCGCCCTAGATACGCACGGTAACAATCGATCTTTACGATCTGCGGGTTGTAATAATGAATCCAGGTGTATCACCTCACCCGAGCTAAACTCACATTCACATGTGCCGCAAATTCCCTGACGACAAGACGAGGGAACCACGTATCCGGCTTTATTCAATACGTCCAATATGGACTTGTCCGCAGGAACCAGTAAAGTTTCCCCTGTACTCAGGACAGTGACCTCAAAAGGTTGAGCTTCATGATCCTCCGTCGCAGAGTTATTAAACACCTCAAAATGCAACTTTTTTGGATCCCAACCACCAGTCAGATCTCTGACTTGCGACATCAAGCGATCAGGACCACAGCATACGATGTGCATATCTTGCGAAATGGAGCGTATCAAGGCCGGCAAGTTTAATTTCTCACTAGTCGGGTCATTCGAGATGTAGGTGTGCAGTGCACTACCGCACCAACGCTTCAGGTCTTTTTCAACGGTAGGAACTGGTTTTTTAGTGCAAAAATGAAAGGCATCTAGAAGATTAGATTCCGATAAAGAACGTGCCATTGACATCAAGGGAGTGACACCGATACCCCCCGCTATTAATAGGCTCCGTTCTGTACTGATCTGAAATTGATTACGAGGTTTCGTGACACGCACCTCTCGGCCGATGGTCAAGTTATCGTGAACCCAATTCGAGCCACCTCGACCTTTCTTTTCACGCTTCACAATTATTGAATAAAGTGAAAGGTCATCAGGGTCACTGGTCAATGAGTATTGTCTAATTATTCCGTCTTCTAGTCGCAGATCAACATGCGCCCCTGGAGTCCAAGCGGGTAAGTGCGGCCTAAGAGAATGTCGAAACGATAAGCGAATCCAGTCATCCTCGATTTGCTCTCTCCTCTCAACGAGAAGTTTCATAACAATCCGTGCGCTCATAAACTGCTTATTTATCGGTGAGGTTTGTCGGTCAACTCATTCAAAGGAGTAATCGTATCCCCTGGTCTGATAATTCCGCCTTTCTCGATCCAACAATTAAGACCAGAGCGGTTATAAAGTGGCATGAATACGGGACGATCTAACAGATTTTCAAGGTATCGGCATGGAAAATTCAATCGACCACCTGACAAAATAACCTCACCGATCTGAAAACGGAACCCCACCAAATGATTCAAAGGCACCCCTTCGACGGTCAAGTTTCTTCTATGTTCGGATGGATCAATAACAATTGAGGAATCCTGCATTGGCGGATCGTCTCGAACCAGTGCGTCAAGAGCTTCTCTCTCAATCAGGGTCACCTCCCTACAATCTGGTTTGGGGGAGTAGGTACCCTTTCCGAAATAGTACCGATCACCCACGATACCTTTGCCAGCCACCAGTTCAGCTTCCGACAATTCTTCCATCTCATAACTAGCCTCAGGGGCGATATGAATATGCAGCAACTTGCCTGTCCATCCCATGGGACCTCCGTATACATTTACAATTTAACCACTAGTTTACACTGTAAGTGTCCCTTTTTCCGTCATTCCACATACTAGATCCTTTTTTTTAAAGTTGTTAAACTCGAAAGACTTTAACTACAAATAGGAGATGAATGTGATCGTCAAAAAAGCTATTCTCACCGCAGTAGCGCTTTTATTCAGCACGACAGCACTTATCGGACAATCAGAAGAATTCGGTACTGAAGCTGAAGCTAAAGCAATGCTTGAACGGGCGATTAATTTAGTCAAAAGCGATAAGATCCGGGCACTTGACGCTTTCACTGACTTAGAGGGCGGATTTGGGTATAAAGATTTGTACGTTTTTTGTTTTAATAAAAAAGGAATTTTACTCGCTCACCCTACAAACTTGGGCATGGACGGAAGAGAAGTCACTGACGTCAACGGTGTCAATGTTTGGAACTTGGTCTCTAGTGCAACAAAGGGTGAGATTAAAAAAATCACTTATCAGTTCGCGAGATTGACTACGGGGAACGAAGAAGTGCACACCAAAACCTCTTTCGTCACTCAAGTTAGAGGTTTACACTGCGGCGTAGGCTTTTACGCGAAATAATCTTTAGTCACTAATACATGGGAAGGTGTCGGCTAGCCGACACCTTTTTTTATAGTACGTATTGCCATCTGGCGTAATCAAAGCCTAAATTACTCTGTGGAAAATTAGGCATTCAAGCCGTATATCTCGCCGCTCTCCCAGCTTTTCACGAACTCAGCGATTGATACAGTCCAAGAGTCATCAGGCTCAGCTCCAAAATACTCGAAAA
>CAJQMS010000144.1 GCA_905479505.1 uncultured Burkholderiales Genera incertae sedis bacterium
CTAGAGTGTCCACCAGATGCGGTAATGTTCCCGAAGATTAAATCTGCGAACGAGATTTGTATTCTTGACGAGCTGCTTTCAACAGAGAATACGAGACATTTAAATTTTTGCGTAATCATCGAAACCAATTCAGCATTGGAACATGCAATCGACATTGCGAGGTCTTGTACGCGGATCACCTCTTTAATTCTTGGGGGCGTAGATATGTCAGCCGATCTCAGGTGTAAGCGGGATTGGCAATCACTGCTGTACAGTCGATCTCGCTTGGTTCACGCAGCTGCGAGTGCTGGCATTGATCTCCTTGATGTGCCATATCTTGATTTAACCGACGGTGACGGATTGACACGAGAAACAGTACAAAGTCGGGATCTAGGCTTTACTGGCCGTGCAGCAATTCACCCTAAGCACTTACCGGCGATAAATGAGATTTTCACACCCACAAAGGCGGAAATCGACCAAGCGCGAAGAATTTGTGAAGAATTTGAGAATAGTGCAACCGGATTAGTCGTCGTTGACGGAGAACTGATCGAGTTACCTGTTGTTAGATCCATGTATCGTATTTTATCGATATCTCAAATGATAGAGCAGGCCTGAGGAGACCTTCCTTCCTAGTGCAGTTCGAATTCGTCCGCGATTAGTTCGTACGATTTGACTCTTGTAGGGTAGTCTCCAGTGATAGTCAAAATCATAAGTTCATCTGCTTCAAAGTTGTCTTTGATTTCAGACAGTTGGCTCTTAACGCTGGCCGGAGTACCTAATACTATTCGATGTCTCTCCCGTTGGATAATTTGTTTTTCTAGCTCTGAATACTGCCAATTTGCAGCTTCCTCGCTCGGCATAAATGCGGATTCCTGGCCGGTTGCCATCATGACTCGTCGGTGATCAATTGACTTGGCGAGGTACTCCGCTTGTTCATTTGATTCCGCGCAAATCACGAAAATACAAACCATTGACGTTGGTTGAGCTTCAACGGTGGACGGCGAAAATGTAGATCGATATTGTCGACTCACGACATCACCACCAACTGGGTTAATAAAATGCGCAAAAGCAAAACGAACTCCTAAATGGGCGGCGAGGGTGCTGCTATAGTCCGATGAACCTAAAAGCCAAATTTCTGGACATGTTTCCCCGGTCGGCATCGCTTGAACTGATTTGAACGGATGGTTGTCATCGATCTCGTTTCTGAGCCAGCCGACGAGATCAACAACTTGCTGGGGAAATTCATTAATAGAATTTAAGGCATTCGTATTGATGGCTTTGGCCGTCAACATATCCCCACCGGGAGCGCGCCCGATCCCGAGATCAATTCTTCCTGGACAAAGAGCTTCTTGCATTCTGAACATCTCTGCAACCTTAAGTGGACTGTAGTAAGGCATCAGCACAGCTCCAGTTCCAACTCGAATGCGCGCAGTCTGTTGCCCAATCGCGGTCAAAAGAACCTCGGGGCAAGAGCTGGCTAGGCCTTTCATATTGTGGTGCTCCGCTAGCCAATATCGGTGAAATCCGAGTGCATCAGCGAGCTTTGCTAAATTGACCGTTTCTTTTATTGCTGATTCTGGGGAATGCCCCTCGATGATTGGACTTTGGTCGAGAATAGATAATTTCAATTCGCTCGTAACTCCACTTTTTGAGAAGTTACATCGCGAGTACTCAGGTACATAAATTCAGACATAGATTAAATGAAAGAGACTTAGAGTTGAAGGCGAATGCAGCAGAAATAGGCAGGTTAAGTGGGGTTGGAGCGCTTATGCCGCGCTCCTAAACCCCTAGTCTTTAATGGTAAGTAATACTAGAAAAGCCTGAAAACTTATTCAACACCTTCGGCCTCGAAATTATTGCTTCTTACGAAGGCTGACACTTCATTGATGGTTCTCAAGCAGCACGATGTGATCGCAAACTCTTCTTGCTGCTCTAGGCTTAGTCGATAGTCAGATGTGCTGGGCTGAACAAACATCACGCAATCCACTGGAATAATCTTGTTCTTACCAACCATAATAGGTTCATTTTGAATTACCATGTCTTTCACGAATAATTCTTTTTCTTGTTCAATTCGAATCTGGTCGCCGTTGATGTTGGTTGTCATGAAATAGTCACCTTCTTTCATGTTATTCACCGTACCAATGAAATAGTGACTTTTAATGAGTTTTATCAAAGGACCTTTGTTCACTGGGAATTTCAGTGCTGCGTTCATGGCTTGGGGCATAGTTGAAAAAGCGAAGTTGGTGGGTATGTAGACAGTGGCGTTTAGTGCAGTTTTTCCATTAAACAAATGTTCTACTCCGGCGCTCTCAACCATTACTGCGAACGTCGCGAATCGAGAATCATCGGTGATGACGTCCCACATGGTTTGTTTGTGGCCGTCCGCTAAAGCTGATTGTGATGACACAACGGCTACAACAGTCGCTAGTATCGTTTGCAATAACTTACTTTTCATTGTTCTTCCCCCTGTTAAAGCTCTTTTAAAAATTTTAGTCGATTAATAAGTCGATTAATAAGTCGATTAATAAGGCTTCACGTCTATCACCTAGAGAGAAGCTTGTATCTAATGCCAACAATTTCTTGGCTCACGCTTATATGATACTACGACATTTTGCAATTTTTAGGTTAC
>CAJQMS010000145.1 GCA_905479505.1 uncultured Burkholderiales Genera incertae sedis bacterium
CAGCTCGCATAATCATTGATAATGCTGGACGGTCCTTCACAGAACCTGCTGGATTATTACCCTCAAGCTTTCCTAAAACGTCATTTGTTGTTTGGCCCGGCATACGCTTAAGTTTTACCAAGGGAGTGTTGCCTACCACGTCTTCAAGTGTTTGATATCTCATCTCTTCGCTTAATTTTTTAAAAAATCCGTATGTGATAAATGTCGAACGTAGGCTTTGACACCTGATTCAACATCATAAAAATTTATCTCAGAGCCAACCGCCTTTAGCCTCTCGAGTTGCGCTTCGGTAAAACTTTGATATCTTGACTCTAAGCCTTCAGGAAATTCCCGATAATTTAATATCCCTTGCTCTAACATTTCTTCTAAAGTCAATGAACGCTGATCGCGCACTGCCCTAGCACTATTTATGGTAGCGACGGCTACCTCATTAAATGTTTGCGATCGACCGGTGCCACAGTTAAAGATTCCAGACCAATCAGGATTATCTAAAAACTCCAAATTAACTTTTACAACATCTTCAACGTATATAAAGTCCCGCCGTTGTTCACCAGCCGCGTAACCTCCGCTACCTTCAAATAAAGTCAATTTTCCACCGTCAAACATTTGCTTACACAAGTGATAAGAGACAGAGGCCATTCGTCCCTTATGGCTCTCCCTCGGCCCATAGACATTGAAATATCGCAAGCCAACAATTTGCGACTCAGGCTGGTTATAGCGCGATCGAACTAAGTCATCAAAAAGCAACTTTGAATATCCGTATACATTTAATGGGCACTCATTGAGGCTCTCCTCTTTAAATGTTGTGTTGGCCCCATAAACGGCTGCCGACGAGGCATAAATGAAAGAGATTTTATTTTGAACTGCAAAATCCAACAAATCCACCGAGTATTGGTAATTATTCTCCATCATATAGTTACCATCTAATTCCATAGTGTTGGAACAGGCTCCTTGATGAAAGATCACGGAAACTTTGGAATCAAACTGTCCATCACGAATCAATTTACGAAAACGGTCTTTATGCAAATATTGCTTGAACTTACAACCAATTAGATTTTTAAACTTTTCCGTAGATCCGATATTATCAACAACCCAAATATCGTTAATCCCTCGGGCGTTCAAACCTCGGATTAAATTAGACCCAATAAAACCCGCCCCCCCAGTGACAATAATACTCATTTACTTTCCATCCTCAAAAAACAACTCATCGAAACTTGTAGTGGCAGTACCAAGTTTACCCACAACAATACCGGCCGCTCGATTAGCAGAGATGACTGCATGCTCGATGTCATAGTTGATCCCTAACATCACCGCTAAAATTCCAATCACAGTATCACCAGCACCACTCACATCGTATATTTCTTTAGCAGAGGTAGAAAAATGGTTCACACTACCTTTTTGATACAAACTCATTCCCTCCTCGCTTCGCGTAAGCAAAACACCCTTTAAATCTAGTCTTTCGCGTAAAGCGCTCACCTTGGCACTCAGCTCCTCTTCCGTCGACCATTGGCCTAAAACACTCATGAGTTCAGCTTTGTTAGGAGTAATATATGAAGCACCTCGGTATTTTTCATAATCACTTCCTTTGGGATCGACAAGTACGCATTTATTCAGACTTTTTGCTTGTCTGATCATCTGCGAAATATGCTGTAATCCGCCTTTTCCGTAATCTGAAAACACAATCACGTCGGCGTCAGCCACGAGATCCGAAAAGCGACCTAACGTCTTATCCAATATTTCGTGAGTCGGTGAATTTTCAAAATCAATCCTGACCAGTTGCTGATGTTGCGCTATTACCCGTGTTTTGATAGTCGTCTCGAGTTTATGATCAACGATCATTTCCGATTCAATACCGCTCTCCTCCAGCAGATTTTCTAGCTTATCCCCCTCACGATCCCCCCCCCTTACGGAGAGCATGGTTACCTGCACGCCTTGTTTCACAATATTTAACGCCACATTTCCAGCTCCGCCAAGGCGGTATTCAGTTTGATTCACTCGCACAACTGGAACGGGTGCCTCAGGGGAAATTCGATCTGCGCTACCGAACCAATAACGGTCGAGCATTACATCACCAACAACAAGAATACGAACAGACTGAAGTTTCTCTTTTAACTCTTTGACATCCATATCAGAAAGGCCTCAATATCATGTTAGAAGTTTATCCGCTTCTAAGTCTTAATTATTTACTCTTCACCTTGCACTTCTTTTAAGATTACTTCTAGCGCTCTCACCGGGTCCTCGGACTGCGTAATTGGGCGGCCGATTACGAGATAATCGGCGCCCACTCGGACTGCTTGAGACGGCGACATTATTCGCTTTTGATCATCGTTAGTGACACCTCCCGGACGAATCCCCGGCGTGACTTTTAAAAATTCACGACCGAATATAGTCGATAGCATACCAACTTCGTTTGCAGAACAAACAACACCGTCAGCCCCAGAACTTTCAGATAAACGGGCTAATCTCTCCACCAAGGAAGTTGCGCTATGCTCGAACCCAATTGAGGTTAAGGCAGCATGATCCATGGACGTTAATATAGTGACTGCAGTCAACAGTGGCCGATCAGTATTAACGCCAAGACCCACTTTTGCCGCTTGAATCATCTCTGCGCCACCCAAAGCATGCACATTGATCATCCATACACCAAGATCCTTTGCAGCAGAACACGCTCTCTGGACGGTGTTTGGAATGTCGTGGTACTTCAGATCTAAAAATACCGAAAAACCACGTTTGACTAAAAGTTCGACTGGCGCGGGCCCACAAGCCGTAAAGAATTCCTTACCTACCTTTAATCCGCACAACTCTGGACTCACTCGATTGACAAACGCCATGAGCGACTCCTCGTCTGAGTAGTCTAGCGCGACAATTACTTTTGGATTCATCCAAGGGCTCCTATTTGAATTGCAGTTGGAGGATAGGTATCCCAGAGCCTGCACGCCGGACACCGCCAATAATGAGTATTTGCTTGAAATCCGCAAGATTCACATTGATATTGTTTATCTTGACGATATGTCTCTAGAACTCTGATTAGTAAGTAAACCTCCTGTCTTGAAGTTTCCTCCAAGTTAGCTTTAATAGAGTTAAGTACAGGTATAGCCCAAGTCACATCAGATGTTTTTCTCAAAAAATCTTGAGCTAGATCATTGGCGGCTTCCATACCCTGCAACTCCGTACTCATTTCGAAGGCGCTAAGAAGTAACTCATGGATGGGATCAACTTCAATGATATCTTTTATTTTTGCTAAACACTGATTTTTGATTCCAAGGTTTTGATGGCAATCCATTAACTCATCGCTTATTAGAGCAATATATTTTGGACAACATTTCTCCAATTTCCACCATACATTAATCGCTTCTTGGTAACGACCTTGCCCTTTAAAAACATTCCCTAGATCGATTAGTGGTCTCGGTGACAATGAGTCTTCGCTTATGGCTTTAGAAAGCCATTTTATAGCACCTTCATCATCTCTCTCCGTGCGACAAATTGCTGCGAGTTCAATCATAAAGTGAGCTATTTGAGCGTTATTTTTTACGCCAGTCGTCGCTCGAAGCTTATAAGCTGTGTCAATTGCTCGAGCCCAGTCGTTTTGAATAACATACAAATCTGTGAGTAACTTTATTGCCTCAGGGAGGTGTTCGTCACCCGACACACGCCTAAGAAATTCCTCCGCACGATCATAAAGACCGGACTTCATAAAATCTCGCCCTACGGCCAATACGGCACGATTCCGCTGGCTATTTGTAAGTACTGGCCGGTCTAATAAACCTTGATGAACAGCTAAAGCGCGTTGCATATCTCCCTTATCGCGAAACAAGCTGCCAATCGCAAACTGAAGCTCGACCGATTCTGGCTCGCTACGGGATAGTTGTATTAGAACTTCTATCGCCTTATCTTTTTCTTCATTTAAAAGAAAATTTAACCCCTCAATATAAGTCGACGGAATGCGTTTTGATTCGGTCACCAGTTGCTTCACGTCAATTTTAGCGGCAAGCCACCCTAATAAAAAAAATAACGGAAACGATAGTAACCACCAATTTTCAAAGTTCATGGCTATCTTTTTTAAATTATTTATGTTTCTTGTATTTCACCCTGGTGATCCAAGTCATTGTAGATCCCAGGACTAAACCCAACAAAAATACCAAAAATAAGATAACGGCCAGCGGCAATTGAAATGAGTAAATATTGCCAAACCTCAGTGTCACTATCTCAAAGTTATAAACCGCAAAAACTAGAATCAGCGCAAAGAGAAGTAATTTAACTAATCCGGATAACAATTTAATCACTGTGATGAATACTCACTTATTTCAATATTTGGGTTCAAGTAAAAAAACGGTCGAAATATTTCGACCGTTTTTTTACTTGTGATTACTGCTCGTGACAAACCTACTGCCCTCACCCAGCTGCCTCCAAAGAAGAATTAACACGATCTTTCAACTCCTTACCAGGCTTAAAGTGTGGCACATACTTTGATGGCACTACGACTGCCTCACCACTCTTTGGGTTTCTACCATTCCTCGGCGGCCGATAATTCAATGCAAAGCTACCAAAACCGCGTATTTCCACCCTACGACCTTTTTCCAAGGTTACACGCACACTTTCCAAAAGCAGCGCGACCGAAAGAGTAATATCTTCCTCTTTTAACGTCGGCAGTTTCCCGAATAGTTTTGTGACAAGCTCAGATTTAGTCATACGTGTTTTAAGTCTAGTTCGAACCTATTCTGCTGGTTTATTCGTTGTTTTCCATCTTCGCTTTAAGTAACGCGCCCAAATTTGTAGTCCCGGCATTTTTCGAGTCGCTATCTTGGGAATGCTTCTTAACAGCTGCAGCTTCCTCTGCCGCATCTTTAGCTTTAATCGATAAATTCACAACTCGTGTCTTTCGATCCACAGAACTTACCATCGCTTGAACGGCATCCCCTTCGGAAAACGAATCTGGCGACGCGTTTTTATCTCTAGATAAATCCGAACTTTTGATGAACCCCTCTACTTCGTCTCCGAGATCAATTATCAAACCCTTTGACTCGACTGTCTTGATCGTTCCGCTCAGCACTGTACCTTTTTCAAAGTTTGCCACTACGCTTCCGAGTGGGTCCGCTTCAAGTTGCTTCACCCCCAAGGATATGCGGTAAGAAACTACAAAAAAGGCGATGAGGTTGATGCTGTCATTCTATTAATTGATGTAGATCGTGAGCGCATATCCTTGGG
>CAJQMS010000146.1 GCA_905479505.1 uncultured Burkholderiales Genera incertae sedis bacterium
GCAAGATAAAATTACACCGTTTGTTGCCGCTGGAATTGAAGCTATGCCTGTAGTATTCAGTATTTTCTTTTTCTTTTTTGCGTCAGGTTTAGTCTTGTATTGGCTTGTGAACAATGTTCTATCAATTGCACAACAATGGACTATAACTCGGGCAATAGAGGGCAAAAAGTCTTCCAATGTTAAACAATGACACAATTGCGGCAATAGCAACGGCCTCCGGCGTTGGTGGGGTTGGCGTTATTAGGGTGTCAGGAGCAAGAGTAAAAGATATTGCGGTACAAGTGCTCGGTGAGTTACCGCCAAAAAGAAGAGCAACATCGAAAATTTTCCTGAACAAATCTGGTGACATCGTTGATTCAGGTTTGGCAATCTTTTTTCAGGGCCCATACTCCTATACCGGGGAGGACGTACTAGAGCTTCAGGGGCATGGTGGTGTCGCCGTTTTAAGAATGTTGTTGAGAGCATGTACCGATGCGGGAGCTCGAGTCGCGCAGCCGGGGGAGTTCACTCAACGAGCTTATCTAAACAATAAATTAGATTTGGCGCAGGCTGAGAGCGTTGCAGATCTAATTGAAGCCTCTTCGGAGGCCGCCGTTTTAAGTGCCAATCGGTCGCTAAGCGGTGAATTTTCTGAGCGGGTCTCGTTAATTAGGAATGAACTGATAGAAATTAGAGTTTTTATCGAGGCGGCCATAGATTTTTCTGATGAGGAAATAGACTTTATTGAAACTCATCAGATGGAAACCCGTATGAAACGCCTTTCAGAGAAGCTCGTGGAATTGAGAGGTGTGGCCACTCAAGGTAATCTTTTAAGGGAGGGCGTAAAGGTTGTTTTGGCGGGGGAACCCAATGTCGGAAAATCAACATTAATGAATTTATTAGCGGAAGAGGACGTGTCGATTGTTACTGAGCATGAGGGGACAACTCGAGACCTAATTCAGAGGCGGATTACAATAAAAGGCGTTCCTATTTTACTCACCGATACCGCTGGTTTAAGGTTATCCAGTGACCCAGTAGAAAAAATAGGCATTCAAAGAACGATTTCCAACCTTAAAGAAGCAGATATAATTTTAGAATTGCGTACTGCAGACAGCGCCGCTAATCGGTTCGATTATATGACCGATATAGACGAAAACAGAAAAATAGCCGTCGTAAATAAGATCGATCTATTGGGGGATTCAGGCCACAGTATGGTGAGCGGTAAAAATCGACCAGTTTACTTATCGGCTAAGACGGGGGATGGCTTGGGCGAATTAAAAGCGCGGCTACTTGAAAAAGCCGGTGTAAAAATGGGCGACGAGGCGCCGTTTATGGCCCGAGAACGTCACCTTAACGCGCTTCGTTCCGCAGAGAGCCATGTTGATCTTGCTCTGATAAATATCGAATCCATTGATCTGTGTGCTGAAGATTTGCGATTAGGTCAAAATTCGTTATCCGAGGTCACGGGTGAGTTTGTGGCCGACGACCTATTGGGAGAAATTTTTTCTAGCTTTTGTGTCGGCAAGTAAACTTCCGTTAGATGTTTCACGTGAAACATCCTTGTCATTTGGGTGTGGGTTTAGTGACATCTTGATACTTAAATATTGTTAGACTTAGATTATGCGGTTTTCTAAAAATTATGAGGTGATAGTAATAGGTGGCGGCCATGCCGGGACTGAGGCGGCTCTTGCGTCCGCGCGCACTGGCGCGGTCACGCTATTGCTTACGCACAGTATCGAAACGCTCGGTCAAATGTCTTGTAATCCTTCTATAGGTGGCATTGGTAAGGGCCACTTGGTTAAAGAAATTGATGCCCTGGGGGGTGCGATGGCTTCCGCAGCAGACGAGGCTGGCATTCATTTCAGGCGGCTTAATTCTAGCAAGGGCCCCGCCGTCCGCGCAACGAGAGCGCAAGCAGATCGGTCGTTGTATCGTGAAGCAATAAGATCTCGGTTAGAAGCTCAGGAGGGCCTTGATATTTTCCAGGGTGCTGCGGTGGATGTTGTTATGTCCGGAGATGCAGTGGTCGGCGTAAAAACGAACATCGGATTGACGATTAGCACGAAGGCGGTTGTTTTGACCGCCGGCACTTTTCTCGCAGGAAAAATTCACGTGGGACTTGAGAGCCACGCGGCGGGAAGAGCTGGAGATGAGCCTTCCAATGCCTTGGCGGCCAGGCTGCGTGCATTGGAGTTACCCGTAGGGCGTCTTAAGACAGGCACGCCACCGAGAATCGATGGCCGAACGATAGATTTTTCGGCGCTTGAAAGGCAAGACGGTGATGCCGTTAGGCCGGTATTTTCATTTATGGGGTCTCGAGACGTTCATCCACGGCAAGTCCCTTGTTGGATTACTCATACCAACGAGAAAACACACGAGTTTATTCGAGCTGGTTTGGATCGATCTCCGATGTATACCGGAGTTATAGGGGGGGTCGGCCCTCGCTACTGTCCGTCAATAGAAGATAAAGTTGTGCGGTTTTCAGATAGAAATCAGCATCAGATTTTCCTGGAGCCGGAAGGGCTAAATACCAATGAGTATTATCCTAACGGTATTTCAACAAGCCTACCATTTGATGTCCAAAACCAGATTGTGAGGTCAATTAAAGGTTTGGAGGGCGCTTATATTCTCAGGCCCGGATACGCGATCGAATACGATTATTTTGATCCGAGAGCTTTGAGGCCAACATTAGAAACCAAAGAGTTAAAAAACCTCTTTTTTGCGGGTCAGATAAATGGGACGACAGGGTATGAGGAGGCGGCGGCACAAGGTTTATTAGCAGGGTTGAACGCGTCGAGAAAGGTCCGTGGCGAGGCGGAGTGGTATCCAAGGAGA
>CAJQMS010000147.1 GCA_905479505.1 uncultured Burkholderiales Genera incertae sedis bacterium
AATCGGGCTCACGGTTGACTCTAGCCATTTTCCTGCCCGAGTCCTCTATGAAGTTGGCTACCGATAATCCGGCGTTAATCAATGTGACATTTCGTTCCGCACCCTTTGCGGTCAAATCAACTGGGCCCAGACGTTCGAGGCAAGACTCAAAAATGTCTTTCACTCCAATCCACTCATTGGGCCAGGTTGCATTTAAATTATTGATTTCAATAATTAATTTATCCAAAGATGTCATTTTTTTTCAAGGATAAAAATTGGTAATTAACGAGAGTCATAGCATAACAAAATCTCTGATTGACAGATTTTATATCAAACGCTAATCGGCCTTCGCCTTTAAACTATCTCCATAGATCTTAGTCTTGATTTGAATTGTCACGTAAAATACGCGCTTTTCCGGATAGAATTGATATTATGATTCGTACTCGTTTTGCACCCAGTCCAACAGGATTTTTACACATAGGTGGGGCACGCACAGCGCTTTATGCCTGGGCCTTTGCCCGTAAGTTTGGTGGTCAGTTTATTCTACGTATCGAGGATACCGATCAAGAACGCTCATCTGAAGAATCAGTGCGAGCGATTCTAGATTCGATGACATGGATGGGCTTAGATTGGGATGAAGGTCCAATTTACCAAATGGATCGTTTGGATCGATACCGGGAGGTGGCTGAGTCTTTAATTTCCACAGGACATGCATATTGGTGTTTTGCGACGCCTGATGAGTTAGTAGAAATGCGCGAGTCGCAGCGACGTTCAGGTTTGAAACCACGTTATGACGGACGTTGGCGGCCCGAGAATGCAGTTAATATGACTCTGCCGCAAGGGGTGAACCCCGTACTTCGCTTTAAAAATCCGGATTCAGGTCACGTTGTCTGGAATGATCTTGTCAAAGGTCAAATTTCGGTTTCAAATGAGGAACTTGATGACTTCGTTTTGCTACGCGGTGATGGAACGCCTACATACAATTTCGGCGTTGTTGTTGATGATTACGATATGAAGCTGACTCATGTTATCCGTGGTGATGATCACGTGAATAATACGCCTCGGCAAATTAACGTTTATTCGGCACTTGATTTTGCGTTACCTCAATTTGGCCATGTGCCAATGATCCTAGGTCATGATGGCGATCGCTTGTCAAAGCGGCATGGGGCGGTCAGTGTCATGCAATATAAAGATGAAGGTGTTTTGCCTGATGCTTTACTTAATTACCTAGCTCGTTTGGGGTGGTCGCACGGTGATGACGAAGTATTTTCTCGAGAACAGTTTGTAGATTGGTTTGATTTTCCACAGGTAAGTGGTTCACCAGCAAAATTCGATGCTGCTAAGCTCAATTGGGTGAACGGCGAGCATATCAAGCGCCAAGATAATCACCTTCTCGCACAGACAATCCTTTCCAGCAACCTTTGCTCAAAGACAGATTGGGAATGCGGTCCTGATTTGGCCACTTTAATTGGTCTCTTGAAAGATCGAGTGACGACGATTAATGAACTCGCTGATTCAGTGCTAATTTATTATCAGGAACGACCGATCAGTGATGCAGACCGAACTAAATTTCTTAAACAGGAAATTAAACCAGCGTTGCAGAATTTTTATGATGCACTCCACGATGCAGAATGGGTGCGGCCGGCAATAGCAGCATGCTTAAAGGCCTCATTGAAGGACTTTGAGCTTAAAATGCCACAATTAGCGATGCCATTGAGGCTCCTGTTAACCGGTCAAACGCAGACGCCTGCAATTGACGCGGTCATTGAAATAATCGGTCGTGAGAGGGTTCTTGAGCGTCTCAAAATTGGTTTATCGAATATTTAACGCGTTTAAAAAACTTTACACCACGTTTTTCACTCCGTATAATTTGCTGCTCGTTTGCTGGGGGTATAGCTCAGCTGGGAGAGCGCTTGCATGGCATGCAAGAGGTCAGCGGTTCGATCCCGCTTATCTCCACCAAGCACGCGAAGACGAATTAAGACCCCATCGTCTAGAGGCCTAGGACACTGCCCTTTCACGGCGGCGACAGGGGTTCGAATCCCCTTGGGGTCGCCATAAAATTAAGGACTTAGCCAAAAGCTGAGTCCTTTTTTTTACCCGTCGCTAACACGATCCGCTATTATTCGACGTGACCCGTCATCAAGACGTGATCATAAAATTAAATAACGATAATAATAATCTATCGGGTAAACCGTAAACGTGCCGGTTCAGAACTGGATTAACCAGCATTGGGGGGCATTTTGACCTTTGGTCGGCATAAAGGAGGTGGATGTGAAGTTTATACGACGCACAGCATTTAAGGTATTGGGGAGCGTAGTGCTTCTAGGTTGGACTACGGCCACAGTTTTTGCCCAAGATTTCACGTTTACAATTCATCATTTTTTGAGCCCGAAAGCGCCAGCTCAAAAACTTTTAATCGAGCCATGGGTAAAGAAAATCGAAGCTGAATCGGGTGGCCGAATCACATTCGAAATATTTCCATCGATGTCCATGGGAGGAAAACCGCCAGATTTATATAAGCAGGTCCGTGATGGGGTGGCTGACATCGTTTGGACAGTGCCTGGTTATACACCAGGAGTGTTTCCTCGAGTCGAGGTTTTTGAATTACCAGGCGTTCACAATGGTGACGCTAAGGCGACCAATTTGGCAATACAAGACATGATGGATGAGATGGGGGAAGATCTAAAAAATATCAAACCATTGTTAATCCATGTGCATGCCGGTAATGCGCTTCACACCGTCTCAAAAGATGTTAAATCTTTTGAGGATTTGAAGGGTTTGAAGCTCCGATCTCCTTCGCGAACAGGTGCATGGATGGTGGAAAGTTGGGGTGCAGAGCCAGTGGGTATGCCGGTACCATCACTGCCACAAGCGCTGTCAAAGAAAGCAATCGACGGTGCGCTTATTCCATTCGAAGTAGCGATACCTCTAAAAATCGCAGAACTGACTGACTTTTCGGTGGAAATGGATGGTGGCGAAAGATTTGGTACCGCAACGTTTATGTTTGCGATGAACCAAAATAGTTTTAGTTCGTTACCCGATGATTTGAAAAAAATCATCAATGATAATTCCGGTGCTGCAATTTCGTCTGCAATTGGCGACGCATGGAATAATATCGAGCCAATCGGTCAGAAAATTGCGATTGACAAAGGTAACGGCGTGAGTCAACTATCTGCCGCGGAGTCTATAAAGTTCTCTGCTGCGAGTGCTTCAGTGATTGATCGCTGGGTTCGTGAAGTCACAGGTAAGGGTATCGATGGTGAAGGCTTAGTGTTCAGAGCTCAGGAGGCCATAGCCAAACATAGCAACTAAGCTTCCCTAAACATCGCGTATTGTTTAAATATACTTTTCATATTCAAACCTGAGTTAGGACATCTGTTATCCGTCTTTTTGTAGAAAAATTGATTAACACTTGGGCATTGTTCGGTGGCTTGTTACTCCTGGGCATTGTTTTGCTGACTGGTGCGAACGTACTGGGTTTTGGTCTTGATCGAATCATGCGTCTTTTCGATGGTTCGTTTCCAGGTGTCTCTGGGTATGAGGACATTGTCACGCTCGCGATTGGTGTCGCGGCCCTCACGATGTTGCCGTATTGCCACCTTAACGATGGAAATATCGCCGTTGATTTATTTATGAATAAGGCACCGATTTGGTTGCAAAGGTGTGCTGACCGTACCGCCGTAATTTTGATGATTTGTGTCGTTGCGTTTCTGTCGTACATGCTTACTTTCGGAGTACTTGAAGTGAAATCTGACGGGGATCTTACGCAAGTGCTCGGCATTCCCATCTGGCCCTTCATGGGTATATCAATCGTGTCCTGCCTACTTTGGTTGGCCGCGAGTTTGCTTGTGTTGTTTACAAGCGAAGATGACGGGAAAAATTTAGAGCAAGATCATGGGTGAGCGTGAACTTGTTGGCCTCGCAGGCCTCATTTTTTTATTCATTTTGATCGGATTGAGAATTCCGGTCGCTTTATCCATGTTGGTTGCAGGCATTGTGGGCTCGTTCGCACTTAGTGTTGCTGCCCCATTTTTAAAATTTGGGCCTTATTTACTCCAGTTTAAATCGTCTCTATGGAGTAGTGTCGCAAATTATGATTTGTCCGTCGTGCCTTTATTTATATTCATGGGGTTTTTAGCTGCTGAGGTGGGATTAAGTCGCGATTTATTTGCTGGACTCAGTGCGCTTTTTGGCAGAATCAGAGGTGGTGTTGCAATGGCAGCTGTTGGCGCGTGCGCAGGCTTTGGTGCGGTGAGTGGTTCGTCTATAGCAACAGCTAGTACGATGAGTAGGGTGTCACTTCCAGAGTTACGTAAACTCAAATACGATGATGGCCTCGCTACCGGGACTCTTGCCGCTGGGGGGACATTGGGTATTTTAATCCCACCATCGGTCGCACTCGTAATTTATGCGATTGTTGTCGAAGGCTCAATTATTGAGATGTTTCAAGCCGCGGTATTGCCCGGACTTTTGGCGGTTTTATTTTTTATTTTTGTCATTTGGTTGCGTGTTCACTTGAACCCAGATCTTGCCCCTAAGGCAACAATATTGAGTGACGCAGAGAGAAAAAAAGCGCTTTGGCGCCTCTTACCGGTATTACTGATATTTGGCGCAATAATTATGGGATTGGGTCTAGGGTTATTCACGCCAACGCCAGCCGCCGCCATGGGTGTGTTGGTCATTTTGTTGTACGGGTTTATTGCACGCTTTTTCTCACAAACTCACTTAACAGCTCAAAAATTAAGAAATTCAGTTTTATCGACGGCCAAAACTGCCGGCATGATTTATCTGATTTTGTTCGCTGCAGATGTTTTGAAGGGGTTTTTTGCGCGTTCCGGTCTACCTGTCGCACTCACAGAATTGGTGGCCAATTCGAGTTTTGACCCATATCTCATACTTGTCCTGATGCTCATTCTGCTTATCATCTTGGGCTGTTTCATGGAATCTCTGTCAATGATATTGGTTGTCGTGCCATTTTTCTGGCCAACTCTGATTGAACTTAATGGAGGGGATTATGTAGCTGCGGCAGACGCAGCATTTGGTATGACATCAGAGCAGTTGAAAATCTGGTTTGGCATATTGGCGCTTGTAGTGGTGGAATTAGGCCTCATAACGCCTCCTGTTGGACTCAATGTGTTTGTCATCAAATCGTTTGCACCGGACACATCGATGTCGACTATCTTTGGAGGAGTCATGCCATTTTTTGCTGTCGAGGTTTTTCGTGTAGCGTCGATTTTATTGTTTCCAGCATTATGTCTTTTCCTACCGGCGTATTTATCCGGATGACGTTCTAAATTATCATGCAGAGTTATATAACCAAAATGCTCGCTCCGTCCCTTATTTAAATAAACTGCAATTCGCGCGAAATAGAAGAGGCAAGTCAAAGTGAAATATAAAAAGACACAAGTGATTATTGTCGGTTCTGGTCCAGCTGGGCTTTTGTTGTCTCAACTTCTGCATAATGAAGGGGTTTCTAGCATTATCGTTGACAGGCAAAGCCGCGAGCGGATCGAGGAACGCGTGCGCGCTGGTGTACTGGAGTGGGGAAGTGTCCAGGCGCTAGAAGAGGCCCAAATCGGTGAGCGAATGCATCGCGAAGGGTTACCCCATGATGGATTCGATTTAGCCTTTGACGGCGAACTGCATCGCATCGATGTTGGTGCGCTCACAGGTAAAAAAGTTATGGTCTATGGCCAGACTGAATTAACTGCAGATTTGATCGCTCGGCGTTTAAAGCAGGGATGCGAAATTGTATTTTCTGCTGAAGATGTCCGGCCAGTTGAGATTAAGTCGAATACGCCAAAATTACAGTACACCAAAGACGGTGAAACGTTTGAAATTGAGGGTGACTATATTGCGGGATGTGATGGTTTCCACGGTACTTGTCGTCAATCAATTCCTAGCGATGTTTTGAAAACCTATGAAAAGGTTTATCCTTTTGGCTGGCTGGGTGTGTTAGTTGAAAAACCTCCCGTTTCTGAAGAATTAATCTATGCCAACCATCAACGTGGGTTCGCATTGTGTTCGATGCGCTCTAAAACGCGCAGCCGGTATTATATCCAGTGCCCATTAAGTGATAAGGTCGAGAATTGGTCTGATGCGCGATTCTGGGAAGAATTGTCGCTTCGTATAGGATCCAATGTTGCAAAAAATCTGCAGACCGGTGACAGTTTTGAAAAGTCTATCGCGCCATTGCGTAGTTTTGTCGCGGAACCAATGCGATACGGAAACATGTTTTTGGCAGGTGATGCAGCCCATATTGTGCCTCCGACAGGTGCAAAAGGACTGAATCTCGCTATTTCAGATGTTCGCGTTTTGAATCGAGGGTTGATTGAGCACTATAAAAAATCCAACGACGATTATCTAGAGCGTTACTCCGATATTTGTTTGAAACGTGTTTGGAAGGTAGAGCGTTTTTCATGGTTTATGTCGACGATGCTGCATCAGTTTCCTGAATTCAGTCCATTCGAAAAACGAATGCAACGAGCTGAATTTGATCACATACAAGGTTCAGAGACAGCCTCAAGGTCTGTTGCTGAAAATTATGTTGGACTACCTTTAGAAATGTAGGGCTAAATATAGTAAAGGTGAAAAGATGAAAGATATACGTAAAACGGGAATGACCACACGGCGCGAGGTATTAGGTGATGCTCATGTCGACAAGGCGGAGCGGAACAAGACCTCATTTGATGAGCCGTTTCAGTCAATGATTACTGAGAGCGCTTGGGGGCACGTCTGGTCCGGCGAAGCCTTCACCAAAAGGGAACGTTCGATCGTGACCATTGCGCTGCTGGCAGGGCTCGGTCAGCATGAGGAATTAGAGATGCACATCAGAGCGACTAAAAATACCGGTGCCACATCGGATGATATTCGTGAGGCGCTCATGCACGTAGCGATCTATGCTGGCGTACCCAATGCAAATCACGCGATAAAAATTGCGAAACGAGTCCTCTCCGAGATTGAGGGGGAGGATTAATGGATCGTTCAAAGCAAAATTTTTCAAAACGAGACTATTCGGCTCAACCCAAAGCAAACTATCCTGATTATCGGTCAACGATTTTGCGTCACCAAGGACACAAACTCGTTGCCTTACCCCAAACCCTTGCTGATACGAAAGGTCCAGTTTTTGGTCACATGGATTTAGGAGCCAACGATGATGACTTGATCATTAATTATGCGTCCTCGGGGAAGAGTGCGATTGGCGAGCGGATTTTAGTGACCGGAAAGCTCTTAGATGAGACAGGTGCGCCAGTTCCTAATGCGCTGATTGAAGTGTGGCAGGCAAATGGTGGAGGACGATATCGCCATAAGAATGACGGTTATCTAGCGCCTCTTGATCCAAATTTCGGTGGATGCGGGCGTTGTTTGACTGATCGTGAGGGCAATTATGTTTTTCGTACAATTAAGCCTGGTGCCTACCCGTGGCCAAATGGGGGCAACGACTGGCGTCCTGCGCACATTCATTTCTCTATCTTTGGGCAAGGTTTTGCGCAACGTCTCATCACTCAAATGTATTTTGAAGGTGATCCACACATTCAAATTTGTCCTATCGTCCAATCAATTGGAGATGCGCGTGCGGTGAATCAATTAGTAGCTCGTCTCGATATGGCTCAATCCGTTCCAATGGATTTAATTGCTTACCGGTTTGATCTCATTTTGCGTGGTCCGAATTCCACGGTGTTTGAAAACAAAACGGGAGGACATTGATATGGATTCTCTTGATCGTCGTCGCACGCAGCCAGCTCAAACTAATGCAGAAGCTCCGCTTCGGGAAACAGCATCGCAAACCGCTGGACCATACGTTCATATTGGTTGCTTGCCTAATGCTGCAGATGTTAGAGGCATTTATTCAAATGACCTCACGGTTAATAGAATTTTGCCAAATGCGCCGATCACAATTAGCGGAAAAGTATTCGAGGGTGACAACATTATCTGCAAAGATGTGATGCTTGAGTTTTGGCACGCAGACGAAACTGGTTGCTACGATAATGGCATCTGGCATCGCTCGATTACTAACTCAACCAGTGGTTTATTTTCAATAAACACGCAGATGCCAGGAAAAACAAAAACGGGAGAGGGTAAATGGCTTGCACCTTTTGTGTCGGTTTGGATCACAGCTCGGGGAATAAACCTCGGCCTTTTAACTCGTATTTATTTTCCAGACCACGAAAGTGTATTACATGAAGATCCGCATATGAACCTAATACCTGAGAGCCGAAGGCTTACATTGATGGCTAAATTAGTGAATGGTGGATATTATTTCGATATCCATTTACAGGGCCCAAATGAAACCGTGTTCTTTGACGTTTGACCGCTGTAAATCTTTCCTTGAAGCTTATGGGGTATCTGTCTCACCTATCTTTGATAAAGCTCGTATGAATTATGCTTACAAACATTAAAATTAACACTCGTTACGTCAGCTACGAGTATCTTAAACTTGATCCTAAAAAATCGACATTGGTGTTTATCAACTCTCTGGGCACGGATCATAGAATATGGTCTTACGTCGTAGAGGAGCTGGGGCATAACTTTAATATTTTAAAATATGACAAACAAGGACACGGATTATCTGAACAATCAACAAAATCTCCTTCTATCAGCCAATATGCAGATGACTTGATCGCACTGATTTCCCTATTATCCATAAACCAAGTGATACCAGTAGGTCTGTCCATCGGAGGACTCATTGCTCAAGAGTTGTATCGCAAGCGACCAGACATGGTGGAAAAGCTTGTTCTAACGAATACGGCTACCGTGATAGGCTCGAGGGATAGTTGGAATCAACGCATTCAGGCTGTCGAAAGGAATGGACTAGCTAGCATCTCTGATCTAATTTTGAGCAGATGGTTTGGATCCGGTTTTGCAGATAAAAATCCTGACCGGCTTGCCATTGCTAGAGCAATTTTGTTACAAACTTCAAATTCAGGGTATATGGCTGCTTGCCAAGCGTTGTCGAACGCTGATTTGACTGCTTATGCTCCTAATATAGAAGTGCCTACTCTTTGCATTGCAGGGGCGGATGACCAAGCAACGCCAACTGACGTTGTAATAGCCATGGCTAATTTAATCCCAAAAAGTGAATTTTATGAATTATCCGGTGTTGGGCACATACCATGTCTTGAGGCTGAACAGGAGTTTTCTCAAGTTATCCTAAATTTTTTAGGTAAAAGCGCGGGAGCCGACTCATGAGTTACGCAATAGGACCTGGACACTTTATGACAGTATTCTCGCGAGAGGAAAGTATCCAAGAGCTCTTTAGTGTTCAGTCTGACGTGCTTGCAATGATTGCATTTGAAAGGGCATTAGCTCTTGCTCTCGGTCGATTTGACCTTATTTCCGCTAAGAGTGCGACGCATATCGTGGGCGTGTTGGATAATTTCCGGCCCGACATGGAAGATCTTCTGACTGGATTTAAACGTGACGGTGTCGCGTCACCGAATCTGGTGAATCAAATCCGGAACCAACTAAATGACGAAGACCAATCGAACTTCCATTATGGGGTAACAAGTCAAGACTTGACTGATACCAGCTTGATGATGCGAATGAGAGATGGCGTCGCAAGTATGTCTCAAAACATTAAGCTTTTAAATTTGAAATTGGAAGGGCTTGCCACTTCGTACTCAGGTGAAAGAGTATTGATGGCAAGAACGCGGATGCAAAATGCACTTCCCATTTCTGTGCCAGAGAAATTAGGCAATTGGTGCGCTCAACTGGAAGGTCTAATTTCAACGATGCCGCAAAAGTTTCTTTTGCAATTGGGGGGGGGCGAAGGCGCGGCAAGGAAGTTTGGTGCTAGTTATGACGATATAACTAGTGATATGGCTTCGACATTAGATCTAACGGCTGCAAAGCATGTTTGGCACACAGACCGTCAGTCTGTAACAAACATCTGTTTTTGGTTTTCCCAGGTCTCGACTGTAATGGGAAAAATTGCTCAAGACGTTTTGTTCATGGCTCAAACTGATATAGGTGAAGCACGAATAGAAGGCGGTGGCTTTTCTTCTGCTATGCCTCACAAGAAAAATCCTGTTTTGGCCGAGATTATTCTTGCGCAAACTCATTATTGTCACACGCAGATGAGTGGCTTAAATAGAGCATCGATACATGAAAATGAACGTTCAGGTGCGGCATGGACTTTGGAATGGTTGCTTGTCCCTGCAATACTAGTAACAAGCGCAGATATCGTTATGAACACACAGGAGATGATTGAAAAACTTATTTTTAATACTAAGTGATCGCAACTCGTAAGACTTGATGGCTAGCGCACGGGCGAACGAAAGTGAGTTGTGCACTCTTTTGGCGTCGTCTAGTAGTCCACAGGGCGGTTAACAATTATTCAATAATTCCGTCGTTACTTATTTTTTTCGCTCTTCCAAGTGCCGCCATACTGGTAAGTGTCCTTAAAGGATATTTTGACTGTTTTTAAACATTCACTGCATAAGAAAACCCAATTTTCTGATTCTCCAAACCTACATCGATATAAAGTGTTTTTAGTTTCTCTACACTGATCACACTTTTTGATTCTAACCCTCATTACGTCTCCATTATGTAGATGTCAGGTATTGTCTATGACGCATTATGATCAACGAGGCGCTAATTATTTCCCAATACATAATCGGAAGGTAGTTAAATGCAATACAAAGAACAGAATATTAAGACTTTTAAAAAGCTCTGTGAGTTAGCTAAAGACGATTTTGACGCAGCAACAACACTCATTGATGAGCAAAATGCTATTGATAGAGAAGAGGTTCTACAGATGTGGAAACGTATCTATCATTATCTAAAAGGTGTACATCTTAAAAATTAATATGAATCGTTTCGTTTGCCTTGGGGTAGGCCAAGAGGACCTAAGCGTTTAATGTCTATTCAATAGGTGAAATAGTAATGACACTGAAAGTTACGTTTTTGACTGATTTAGCGTCGTCAGGCTGAATTTCACCTGAAACTAAAATGTTAGTCCCGATAGCTTCATTAAACTGTGACAATAAGTTTTCGTTATTGAATTTAAGAAACACGAATTTAATTTGCGTAATTGATGGGCAACTCGAAGCCTCCGTATCTGGCGTGATGGTAAGGTCGGCTTGTAGCCGGAGAGAGGGGCTCTGAGCGGATGGACTCACAAACGCCTCACCTGCAAGAACCACCTCATTAAGGCATGACGTCACCAACGGCTCATATGGATATTTAGGCGTCATCGCTAGGGAGGCTGTCGATGATATTAAGAACGTGCATGTTGAAATGTATCTGAAAAATTGGGACATATAAACTCACGATGCAAGTGAACAGAAGTGCTAATACGGTTTACACTAATTCCGTATATTATCGCTTAAAAACCGACTACTGACTTATTAAATGAAACGCATCCCTTGGCCACAAACTATATCCCCAGCTGCTTACTCGATTCAAGGCGGGGTTGTTCATTCAACTACTTATGACGACCCCTATTTTGCTAGTGCCGGGGCAATGAATGAGAAAGAATACGTATATATTAAGGGGAATCATCTCGGTCGCAGGTTTCGAGAATCAAGAAAAATTACTATTCTAGAATTGGGGTTTGGTCTTGGACTCAATTTTTTAAGTACCCTTGATGCCCATGCCGCTACTGGTGGGGATTGTGTGCTGGATTACGTTGCGTTTGAAAAGCATCCGTTCGAGAAGAGCGATCTTCGAAAGTGTCTTCGGGAATCTATAGGGGCGCATGCACGAGTCGATGATGTAATAGCGAAGTTGCCACCATTACTGTCTGGTTTTCATCGGGTGATGATATATCCCAAGGTGATGTTGACTCTCATTTACGGTGATGCTGCCGAATATATAAAAGAGCTGGAAGCTTCCGTGGATGTATTCTTTTTAGATGGTTTTTCGCCAAAGAAAAATCGTGCGATGTGGACGCCACGATTGTTCGCCAGTTTTAGGCGATTGGCTGCAACGGGCGCCACCTTCAGTACTTACAGCAGTGCCAGTGATGTCCGACGAGGTATGATTCATGCCGGATTTGATGTTGGCCTTCCAAAAGGGTTTGGGTCGAAGCGAAATATGCTTACTGGGACCTTTCGTGGAGAAAATGATTCGAAGGCTAATGGCTCCATTCCGGCTGATTTAACGATCGTTGGCGGTGGGATAGCCGGGTGTTCTCTCGCACTTCGTGCAGCAGAGTTAGGGATGAAAGTAAGAATTATTGAGTCCGGGCAGAGTGCGATGGGGCGGGGCTCTAGTAATCCATTACCTTTGGTACGTCCCGTAATTTCTCTGGATTTCGGGCCGAGAGGACAGTTTAGCTGGTACGCTTACTTGAGTGCTATGAGCTTCTATCGACGTTTGTCACTATCGCAACCCATAGGCTGGCACGAGTCCGCCGGACTCCAAATCCCGAGTTCAGACGTTGAGTGGAATAAGATGCGTGAAGCAGTGGACATATTAGCTCTTCAGGATGATGTTTTGAAATGCTTGGATGATGATTCCGATAGTTTTAGTAAACTAAATATTAAGCACTCACGAGCGTTGATGATTGGTCAGGTCGGCCAGTTGAGGCAGTGCCAATCATTTATTTTGAGGCTTTTAGAAGGCAGTTCTGTCGAGGTGTTAACAGGTAAAACAGTCTCTAAACTGGCTATGGACAGTGGACGTTTAGGCATTCGTCAAGATTCTTCTCCATTTCAAGTTGATGGTGAGTTGGTTTTGTGCAACCCACAGGATATAAAGCGATTACTGCCTGATACGGATTTAAAGTTACAGTCAATACGAGGTCAATCCACTCAAGTAGTCGGGCATCCAACTTCTTTCGATTTCCCAATTTGCGGCGACGGTTATATAGCGCAGTCAGAGGACGGCGGCGTCTGGTCCTCCGGAACCTTTGACGTAGGTTGTGACTCAATCGAGTGTCGGGATAGTGATGACTTAAAGAACATGGCTCGCGTCAACAATGTACTAAAATTTGATGGGAAATCACCTTCATTGACTGCTCGTCAGGCGTGGGCAGGGATTCGATATGCGACTCACGATCGGATGCCACATGCCGGTCGGATAAGAGGCGGGGTGCATGTGTTGACCGGCTTTGGCTCCAGAGGGTTTACCTGGGCGCCACTCACAGCAGAGATCGTTTTGTCTGATATTTTAGGGCTTTCGTGTCCGGTCGAGCGTAGCCTCAAGAAGCGTATTAGCCCATTGAGGTTTTAATTAGGATAGACAACAGAGTGAAGTGAAAGGTAAAGAGCACTATGAGTGAATCACAAGTTAGAATATTGGGTCTGTCAGGAAGTACAAGGAAAGAGTCTTTTAATTCAAAACTTTTAGGTTTGGCCTTAAGCAGTGCCGAACGACAAGGGGCTGACGTTACCCATATCGATTTGGGGCAGACCCCTTTGCCATTCTATGATGGCGATTTAGAGGCGGATCGAGGCTTACCTGAGAATGTGCAAGGCCTCAAGAAAATCTTTGAAAACGTTGACGGGTTCATTATTGCGACGCCTGAATATAATGGTTTCTTCCCAGGGATACTCAAAAACTGTTTTGATTGGTTATCCAGACGAAAAGATTCCCATGATCCGATGCTGTCTTCTTTTGATGGTAAGACGGCCCTCCTGATGTCCGCCACTGTTGGTGGGAGCGGCGGCGTTCGGTCATTGACCTCTTTGACAACCCAGCTTCACTACTTGGGCGTAACAGTGCTCCCTAGGCCTTTCTCCCTGACTCACGCGGGAAAACTGTTCTCTGAGTCCGATAGTCTTTTGTCGGATAGTTTGGCTTTGTTGGACGATAGAGTATCCGCGTTAATGGCTAACTTGAAAAAATCCTAGTAAGGTATCGCTGGGTTAGTATCCAGTGATATGACAAAGCGAAGAGGTATCAGTATGAAATGGTTAGTTTTCTTAATGTGCGTTCTGCCATCATTTTCGCTGGCAGAAACTTGGGTTTCTGTCGGTGCTGATACCGAGGCTAGGTATTACGTTGACACTGATTCCATTCAAATGGAAGGCGAAAATACCATCGTTATGAAAAAAGGTGCGTACACGCAGACACTGACTGACAAGCTCGACGACGGAAAGCCGGTTGTGTTTAAAGCGACTATAGCTCGTCTTGAGATTGACTGTGAGCGCGGATTAAACCGAGTGACTCAAATGGATATGGTGAGTGAGGAGGGTGATGTTGTATGGTCTTCAGGCTACATGGATAAACGAATTTGGCTGACAATCAATGTGCAAGGTCATGCTCGTACAACTTTCGATTTGGTGTGTGGTCAGACGCGCTAGGGACAAAAAGGCCTGTCTGGCCTTTTTATCACTCGGCCAATTACTGATTTTTTGGGTCGTCAGCAGGGTTAATCCAAGTCATGTCTGTCGGTCCGAAACCAGACTCTTGTAAAATTACTTCTGTTCTTGCCCAGGCGTAATGGGCGGCATTCGCCTCGGTGATATAAAACGAACCAGCCTCCATCGTTCGCATCGATTTTGCATCATATTGTTCACCGTCACCAATCCAATAGGTTCCCTTTAGCACCGTGACAGTCCGCTCATCCTGATGTCTGTGAGGCGGGAGTTTATATCCAGAGGGCATTTTTACGCGGAATGTGTAAGGACCAGCCTTTGATGGGTCGCCGTGTATGACGATGAGACGCATGCCCCATGGCACATGATGATTACGTTCCCACTTCATGGTTTCCGCATCAGCGGTCACGAGGTCGCTTCTCATGATAACTTTGCTGCCAATATGGTCTTCCGCCATCGCTGAGTGCGTTATAAGAGTAAAAAGAATGGTGAAATGGACTGCTGCGAATTCTCTGAATAATTTCATGTGTTCCCCCCCAATCAATCGATTATTATAAAAACTATGTTGTGCCTAAGTCGCTAACTACTCTGAGTTTAGATTATTTTGAGCAACTCGTTTAGCAACGCATCATTTTCTATCCATTTTCGGTGGTTCTAAGTATTTGTTTCATCTGATTGGTCCGGGGGAGATGCATTGTGATTTATAGTTTCATGAGGTCGATATTGGCCTGTCCAAAGCGTAAAACGTATTATTAACTCCGTATTTTTGATAGGATATCGCCCTGAGACATGATAGGAATTGCTTAAAATTTAGTGTTATCTGAATAAGCCTATATTGGAGCCAAATATGAAAGATTCGCCTGTACGACGTTCGGAGTTGTTGATGCCTGCTGGCTCATTGGAGCGTCTAAAAGTTGCCGCTCTTTATGGTGCCGATGCGATATATATGGGTACGCCCGATATGTCCATGCGAACCAAGTCAAAATTAAGCTTAGAAGACATCAAAGAGGGCATCACCTTTGCTCATGAACGCGGTGTACGTGTTTATTTAACGCTCAATATTTTTACGCATAACAAGGACATCCCTAAGCTTGATGCCTACATTGACACGCTCAAGGAGGTCAGGCCAGATGGCGTCATTGTGTCTGACCCTGGTGTATTTCATTACCTTCGCGAGTTTGCGCCTGAATTCAACATTCATATTTCCACTCAAGCGAATGTGTGCTCTTGGATGACTGTTAAATTTTGGAAAGATCAGGGGGCTGAGTTAATTGTACTTGCCAGAGAAGTCACTTTTTCGGAGTTAGAGGAAATAAGAGAGAAGTGTCCTGATGTTCGTTTGGAAACTTTTGTTCACGGCGCCATGTGCATGACCTACTCGGGTCGGTGCTTATTATCTAACTTTATGGCGGAGAGAGGTGCGAACCAAGGGAATTGTGCCAATAGCTGCCGATGGCAGTACAAAGTACATTTACGTTTAAATGACGGCAGCATTAAGGAGTTGGAGCTCTCGGAGGAAAACATGAAGTTATTCGAGTTCGTGTTGGAGGAAGGACACAGGCCGGGTGATTTAATGCCGATTGAGGAGGACGATCGGGGGTCCTACATCCTAAACTCAAAGGATTTATGCTTAATGCCAAAGCTCGACGATTATTTAAGAATCGGTGTAGATAGTCTGAAAGTAGAGGGACGTGGTAAAAGCCCTTATTATTTAGCGACAACGGCTAGAGCTTATCGGCGAGCTATCGATGATTATTACGAAGACCCAGAGAGCTGGGATCATCGGCCTTATATGAGGGAACTCGAGATGACCGGCAATCGCGGTTACACCCTAGCGTTTCATGAAGGTCGAGTTACTAATTATGCTCATAATTATGAGAGCACCAATAGCGTTGCCTCTTGGGAGTTCGGAGGAATTCTTCGTTCAGTCACTGAAGATGCACTAATTATGGAAGTTAAAAACAAGTTGCGCTCGGGTGATGTGCTTGAGTTCATCCCGCCCAACCCGAAGGATGCGCCGGTTCTTTTGCGATTATACGAGTTTGACGTGGAAGGAAAAGATGAGCCATTAGAGGAAATTCACGGTGGTCCGAAGTGCAGAATTCGAATACCAATCAAGGCATTTGATCAAGAGGATGCTGCGGATATTTTAAGAAAATTCCCAGAATTCACGGTTGTGAGAAAAGAGTCGATGTTATCGGAAGAGGAGTGGGAACGCATTCGCCTTGATCAATTGACTCAGAAAATTGAACTGGGGAAAACCTCACCAGAGCGTTATAACAATGCGGTCGAGCGTTTGAAAAATACGATCAGTGTAGAGACTCTAGAGAAGCGCGCTAAGACCACCAGTAGGGGGCTTGAGGGTTGTTGCGGCCGCGGTTGCAATGGTTGCTTAATGTTTTGGAATGATCCCAAGTACGAAAAAGCAAGAAGCTTAATGGCGGGTAAAAAATCTGGTGAGATGCTAAGTAAAAATATGCGTGATGACGTGATTGAGGCGCGAGAGGCAATTGGAGCTTAATTTTTAGTCTAGTATTGACCTGTTAAGGCAATTCACGCACAACTCGAAAACCGAGGTCTTCTTCGCTCGAGGTTAAGTCTTTAAATCGGGTTGCCTCGGTTAGGTAGGATGGTTCATTAGATAACCATGAACTTCCGCGGTAGCCACGAAGAGAGCAGTCTCCTGCTATCCACGCTCGACCAGTCGTGGGAAAGCCACCACGGCCTTGTCCGCCTGGGTTAGGGCAGTCTTCAGTCCATTCAAAAACGTTCCCTATTGTGTCGTAGATACCAAAACTGTTGGGTAAAAAATTTCCGACGGTGGTGAGTGTAATTGTCTTATCTTCGCAGGGTAAGGTGTCTAACCCATACTCTAATTCGTTCTCAGCAGACAGGTCATAAACGTTTCCATACGCACAAACGTCCGCAGGTTTAAGGTTGAAGTATCGGTTCATCCCTAATTCACTTCTTGCGGCGTATTCCCACTCTGTATTAGAGGGCAGGCGATAGATCTGTCCTGTTTTCTTCGATAGCCATTTTGTGTAGCCAACTGCTTGTTGCCAACTTACCTGGGTGACTGGGTTTTGTAGAATTTGGGTTGCATCAAGCTCAAGAGAATCGCAGGCATCACTCTTGACGCAGGCGAGCCACTCTGCATTCGTGACTTCGTAGAGTCCTATAGCGAATGGTTGGGAAAAGGTTACTCGGCTGTAATAGCCGACGTTGTGCCCTCTCCCTAATGCGCCGGGAGGCAGTCTTATATCAATTTCACCAGCAGGAATACGCGTCAGTTTGGGACACTCGTTACAATCCTTGAGCACTTTAGCCTCGGCTGATACCTCTTCAGTTAACGGGGAGGCCAATAGCATGACCACAATGATTGCGATACGGTTCATAGTGAATCGAGGAGTTTTTACGTTGGAGGCGTATTTAATCGAACCATACGATCTTGTGCTTCCTTAGATTGTCCGTCTTCCCAGATTTTTTCCTGACCAGGCTCTGGGAGGATAGATCCAAACTCGGCCACTTGGCTTGCCGGGATGTCAGTGATGTAAACCTGCAAACTGGATTTATCCGCACCCGTCTCAGTGGTTACCGAGGAGATAATGTCGTTCATAATCTTTTGCTTTGATTCCGTTGTACGTCCACTACGAATATGGGCGTGTATGTATATGTTGTCCTCTTCCAGTCGCTTTCCCGCGAGGAAATAGTTCTCAGTCGGGACGCCATTAAATAAAATTTGCACAAAATATTTAGGTGCCCCGGTAACTGAGCAGTGGATGTCTGTGATGTCCTTTGCAATGGTTTGTTTATTTTCCGCTGACAGTCTGCCGGGCGTGGAGGTTACGACATAAGTTGGCATTTTCACTCCTAAACTTTAATGATGGATGGTGACAAAAATTTAAAGTATCAGAAAGAGTGAGACGACGTCTACCCTTCGAGTCGGTCGTGGCATGTGTCATCACACAATTCGTAGGTTTATGATGTGGGGTATGTGACGAAAAAAGGCTTAGAGCGTTTCGCTCTAAGCCTATGATGATAAGTTAAATTATTTTTATTTAAAAGCTTTTTGAAACACTGAGTACGACGCCATCTTCATCCTCCGCGGTTGGGTCGTCTAGATCCATTTCTGTGTACATGAGTGCAACTTCTACTGGCCACGTTTCATCCAGAATTTCAGTGGATACGATGAAGGAGAAGTAATCTCCAGTGTTGTCGTATTCACCAAGGGTATAGGCAAAACCGAAGTCTCCTAACGAGGTCCCTAGGCTAAACTCTGTTGCGTTCTCAGCGCTGGATGCGCCTTCATAATGTGTCGCGCCAAAATCTACGCCGGATAAAGTGGTACTGAGACCCAGATACATTTCTTCAAAAGATGAATTTGGAATACTTCCTGGGTATTGGTATGAGATCACGCCAACGTCTACGCCAACGGGTCCAAATTCAGCACCATATCCGCCGTAGTAGTCGACTTCCGAGGAGGCTCCATCTTCAAAATTTACAGGTGAGCTCCATACGCCGATGTATAGACCTGTCTCATGGGCTAAATCGATTCCGCCTTGAAATGCTGCCGCGTTAGAATTTTGATCCATACCTCTCCAAAAATACTCCGAAGTGATGGTCGCGTTACCGCTTAGGTCAAAACCACCGCCAATATCTGCTGATGTGGCAGCTGTGCTAAATACAGTTAAAAGGGTGGCTGTCGTTATTGCATATTTAGTCATACGATTTCTCCGTGAAAAAATTAAGAGAGGTAACTAATCCTCACTTTTAGTAAACGCAAAAACCGTGCCAACCGAAATAGTCTTATTTGTATAATCTTTTCAGGTGATGACGCCATTTATTTGTGCATACCGGCCCCTCATGGCACATGCATGATGCATTTGACGCAAAAAATTTTTGTTCATTGCGCTCCCACGCCATGGAGACTTGCGGTATCGAGGAGATGTGAGCAATCGAGACAAAAAATTATCTCAACGAGAAATCGTCGTGGTGTGAATGTTTACGTAAGACGGTCCATCTAATACATTTGTAAATTCTATAACGCGCTGTTTCCCTAGTTATTGGTAACCGTGAAAGATCCTGAAAAAGGACCGATTCCGAAACCATCGGGAACACCAGAGAAACCGCCAACATCGTCAAAAAGTTGTACACCTTGATTGGTGAGATTGAAGTTAAAGACAACCGAAGTTGTGTCGCTTGTCACAGTCACGGGAGTATTCATCGTCATGACGCCGATGATTTTATCGCTTTTGTCGCAGACGCTACCAGTCGCTCCATTCGAGAATGGGCTTCGCGTTAATGCGGTATCCGTTAGGAAAGCATCCATGGTCCCTTCAGGAACTGCTGCCCCCGTGAAGCCAGAGCCGCAGTCTGTGGCAAGCGAATCGGCGAAGTTCGTTAAGGTATCAACAGCCTCTACGCCAACAGCTCCTACTGTATTGTCGATGGTCGTCAAGACGGCTGTGCTTGCGAAGGTGCCGGCTGTCGGATGAATGAAGACGCCTGCGATGTTGAAAGTGCTACTCATCACCATATATACAAATGGATACGTGCCTTCCGGTGGAGGCGTGCTGGTTCCATTGACGGTGGATGGTGCGCCGCCCAGTAGCGCAGCAACATCGAGTTGAGAGGGCGCCGAATCGACATAAGTCACGACACAGTTCGTTGTGAGGAAGGTGTCACTTAATTTGTTGGCGCCAAACGGATGTGCGGTACATAACCCCATTTCAAAGAGTGACATTTTATAAACGCTAGGTGTAAACGTGCACTGTTTAGCTGTGGCATCCGTGATCGGGACTGCGCCAGCAACAGTACATACTGTGCCAAGGTCAGAGACGTTATTCGCATTAGCTGCTAAGTCAACTTGGGCAAAAACAAAGGATGCGCTAAATAAAAAAATAGCGCTCGCAATCGCGCGAATGAAATGTTGAAACATGTGACTAGGTCCTCAAAGTGATCGTGTGCTAAAAAGTCAGTTCAGGTTTTTTATCTCTAGCTCGTCTTAAGAGCGCGGCCCTGAGGTTACATGAGAATCGATTAGTTATTGATGACCGTGAATGAGCCTGAAAATGGCCCGCTGCTGGAGGCGCTAGTGGTACTAGTGTTTGCGTTCCCGATAAATTGCACACCTTGATTCGTGAGATTAAAGCTGAACAACACCTGTAAGGTATCGCTCGTAACAGTAACGGGCGAACTTAGGTTCATAACACCCACTAACCTTCCAGAAAGATCGCATTCTCCGCCTGTAGCTCCGCCTGCCAACACGCTTCTTGTTAGTGTTGTATC
>CAJQMS010000148.1 GCA_905479505.1 uncultured Burkholderiales Genera incertae sedis bacterium
CCTCTGATCGCGAATCCTCTCGCCGAACTTTTGCCGAAGTCAGTCCTGATCAGTTATGCACAGTCCGGCAAATGCAACGAACGCCAGGCCAGTAATTACGCTGATTCCAGCGTTTTTATTCGTTCTGATAACCGAACGGTCACAGATCAAAGCTCAAGCACCCAAGACACTCATCATCGAAGTATTAGCATCTCGATTTTTTAACTCACTGTAGCTTATTCGATCAGCCGAATCTTGTAACAAGACAAAGGCTTATTTGCTGTCTGATCATTCTGTAACACATTCGTAACACAACTATGGTTTCATCATAATGTGCGAAATTGTAAGGAGAGCACATGGAACCCCCTGTTCTTCGACGTGTATTAATTGTTGATGATGAGTCGTCCATAAGAGATATGCTCGCCATGGCTCTTGAAATGGCTGGCTTTGAAGTAGTTCATGCCGGCGATGCACAAACCGCCTTACAAGAGATTGCGTCTCTGCAACCTGATCTGGCCATCATCGACTGGATGATGCCGAAAACATCAGGACTAGAGTTATGCAGACGAATCCGTAAAAATCCTGATACTGCAGAAATTCCTTTAGTTCTCCTTACAGCGCGTGGAGAAGAGGACGCAAAAATCACCGGGCTAGAAGTGGCTGACGATTATATTACTAAGCCCTTTTCGCCACGAGAACTCGTAGCAAGGCTCAAGGCTGTTTTGCGAAGGACCACTCCTCGAGGCATCGACGAGCCGGTTGAATATGATGGTCTTCGACTCGATCCTGTCGGGCAAAAAATTACAGCTCGTGGACGCTCTCTTCTTCTCAGCCCGACCGAGTTTCGACTGTTACAACTTTTTATGACGCAGCCCAATAGAGCGTTTACTCGCTCCCAGTTGCTTGATCGAGTTTGGGGGGGCGATGTTTATATCGACGATCGAACAGTCGATGTACACATTCGCCGACTACGTAAGATTTTAGGAGAGAACCATAGTGAAATGATCCAAACTGTGCGAGGCACCGGCTATCGTTTTGATCCACCAAATACCGCAAGCACTAACAGGTAATCCGTAGGAACAAATTTCAAACCAGCTCATGAAAAATAATTACGCCACGACCATCGTTGAAATCATTTCTTTAGCTATCGCCGGGGGGGTGCTGGGCACCATATCCGGTCATTTCATAGAATCATTTTTAATTGTATTAGCAACCTTTCTAGGCATTACTCTCTGGCACCGAAATCGTTTCTACAATTGGCTCAGTAATGAACAAATCCCTGAACCTCTGGAAACATCAGATTTGTGGGCCGATATTTTTAAGAGAATTATCCTAGAAAGGTCTGCTACCGCCCAGAAAACTGAGTCAATTTCAAGGGAGTTAGTGGATCTGAAGAATGCGGTAAGTAACTTGCCCCTTGGAGTGGTAATAACCGATGCAAATTGGACCCTCATAACGCTCAATCGCACGGCTGAGCAGCTATTAGATCTAAGCCAATCAAACGACAGAGGCGCATCTCTATTTTCGTTAATTAGATCTCCGAGCCTCAAGCAATACGCGGAATCACAGGACTATCAAGAGCCAATCGTCATAGATAATATTCAAGATACAGGGGTATCGATTGAGTTTTGCTTCACCAGAGATAATGGAAATACAAGGATCATCCTGATCCGTGATGTCACCAAGTTCAAAAAAACAAATGAAATGCGATCAGACTTTATTGCCAACGTCTCACACGAACTTAAAACACCTCTTACTGTCGTAAATGGGTACCTAGAGACCTTAATCGACCATCAATTAGTGACCGGAGCAACCCTGAAGGCTATAGAAAATGCAGCTGCTCAAGGACGCAGGATGGAAAATATCATCCAAGATCTATTGACGCTGTCTCAACTTGAAACCTCCACAATTGAGGAAGGCCAGTCATTTGATTTGAATAAAATAGTAGACGATGCGATTGCACAAGCGCGCCAGCTCGCAATCAGTCTAGACAAAAACAACACCAAAATTATTGCGCAAATCGAATATCCAATCGAACTACACGGAAACCCAGACGAAATTTTCTCCCTGGTTTCAAATCTTTTAAGTAATGCAATTCGGTACACGGCTGATAACTCATCAGTCCTCGTAACAGCACACTTAAAAAATCAGACGGTGACGCTCCGAATTGAAGACGATGGGCCAGGGATTGCTGAGCGACACTTACATCGCCTCACCGAACGTTTCTACCGGGTGGACGAGAGTCATTCTTCATCAACTGGAGGCACTGGATTAGGACTTTCGATTGCTAATCATATTATGAGCCGCCACAACGGTGAGTTACGAATCGACTCAAAACATGGGAAAGGTACTGTTGTGGAATGCTACTTCCCAAAATCAAGTCGGTAGAGCCAACCCTTAATCTACTTTATTCTGGTTAACTCCAGGGTGCCGAATATCGACACCTTGAATCATGTAGATTACGTATTCAGCAATATTTGTCGCGTGATCTCCGACTCTCTCAAGTGAACGAGCGATCCAAACAACATTCAGAACAGTACCAATATTTCTCGGGTCTTCGATCATAAAAGTGGCCAAGGCACGGAGTGCAGATTGGTAGATTTTATCTACCTCTCGCTCTCTCTCGAATATTTCTTTAGCAAGATCTAAATCTAGCCTGGCAAATGCCGTGAGAGCTTCAGAAAGCATCTTCCTCACTTGCTCTGCGATTCTCTCTATCTCAGTGATACCAACGCTATCCCGACTACTGAATGAGTCCAGACTCAGCCGTCCGACTTTCTCTAACTCGTCACCCATCCGCTCAAGATCTCTAACAATCTTAGAAACCCCCAAAACAAGGCGTAAATCAGACGCAATTGGTTGCCTTCGAACTATTAATGATTCAACTTGGTCGTCCAGATCAATTTCCGCCGCATTGATTTTTCGTTCGTTTTCTTCGATACCATCTAAAACAGACGAATTATTAGTTTTGAAAAAACTAAGCGCAGACACCAATTGCGCCTCAACGAGCCCACCCATCTCCAATATCGAACGTCGAAGTACGTCTAACTCATCATTAAATTCGCTTGAAATATGGCGAAAAAAGTCGTCATTCAATTCTGTCATGACCTATCCAAATCTTCCGGTTATATAATCTTGTGTTAATTCATGCTTTGGATTGGTAAATACCTGCTTGGTGTCACCAACTTCAACCAACTTCCCTAAATGAAAATAAGCCGTTCTATCCGAAACGCGGGCAGCCTGCTGCATCGAGTGAGTAACGATAACAATCGTATATTGCTCACGCAGTTCATGGATTAGCTCTTCAACTTTAGCCGTTGCAATTGGATCGAGAGCGGAACATGGCTCATCCATGAGAATTACCTCTGGGCTAACAGCGATAGTTCGCGCAATACATAGACGCTGCTGCTGGCCGCCCGATAGGCCTGTCCCGGGTTGATCTAGTCGATCCTTAACCTCTTCCCAAAGTCCCGCTCGCTGTAGCGATGTCTCAACAATCTGCTCTAATTCCACTTTGCTGCTCGCTAACCCATGTATCGTTGGTCCGTATGCGATATTGTCAAAAATTGATTTAGGAAAGGGATTAGCCTTCTGGAAAACCATTCCAACGCGAGCTCGCAAGGAAACAACATCGATGAGAGGGTCATAGATATTCCGGCCATCAATGTTGATTTCTCCTTCTACTCGACATTTGTCAATGGTGTCATTCATCCTATTTAAGCAACGTAGGAACGTAGATTTCCCGCAGCCTGAAGGTCCGATGAAAGAGATGACTTGGCTAGCTCCGATATCAAGACTGATGTCATCAATAGCGTGCTTGTCTCCATAAAACACATCGACATTGCGCGCAGAAACACGTGGGTTGTCCACGACAATTTGCCCCAGCGTTTTATCCGGCATAACTCTCCGTTCAATTTGGCTAGCAGTCTCAACCATAGAATTACTCATTACTATTTCCATCAAATCTCACTGGGTCACCAACGACGCTCTAATTTTTTACGGAGAAAAATTGCTGCGCCATTCATGCTGACAAGGAAAGCGAGCAAGATAATTATGGCTGCACTAGTTTTTTGAACAAACATGCGTTCAGCGAAATCTGCCCACATAAAAATTTGCACTGGCAGCACTGTCCCCGGATCAGTGACGCCAGTTGGTACATCTACAATAAAAGCCACCATCCCGATCATTAGAAGCGGCGCAGTTTCTCCTAGCGCTTGCGCCATGCCTATGATTGTTCCTGTCAATATACCCGGCATAGCTAGTGGTAACACATGATGAACGATGGTTTGAATTTTTGAGGCCCCAATGCCCAAAGCTGCATCTCGAATGCTTGGCGGAACAGCCCTGATAGCAGCTCTCGATGAAATAATGATCGTTGGCAGAGTCATGAGTGCTAAAACAATCCCACCTACCAAAGGGATAGATCTCGGCATGCCAAATACGCTAATAAAAATCGCTAGTCCCATTATCCCATAGACGACTGAGGGTACTGCCGCCAAATTATTAATATTGATTTCAATAATCTCTGTAAGGCGATTTTTTGGTGCCATTTCTTCTAAGTAGACAGCGGTACCAACACCCAGTGGGAAAGCGAGAATAATGCAAACGAGCAAGGTAAAGAGTGATCCGATCAAAGCTCCAAAAATGCCCGCCATTTCCGCGTCACGGGAGGCTGAACCAAAGAACAGATAGTCACTAATCTCGTAACTAAGTCGATTTTGCGCATCAAGGATATCAATGTAAGAGATCTGTAGATCACTGATTCTTCTATCAGCCTCAGAGGTTTCTCGAGAAATAAAACCTCGTAGAAAAGAGTCTACATCATCATCCACAGCAAATTTCATGGCGACCGTTGAGCCCATCTGTTGTGGGTGATTCAGCACATAAGTCATCAGACGCTGACTCGACCCGGATGAAATCAACTTACGAGCGTCACGCTTTGCTTTGCGCCCCTCGGGATTACCAAGCGCCAAATACAATGAGTCACGTACAGCACCGTCAAAATCTCCTTGCGACAGGGACTCAATTGTCATTTGCCCCGTAGGATCGAGCTTTGCCGCATCTAGTTGAACTTCAAGTGTCACGTAGTGTTGAAAGAATCCGGGTATTCCCTTACTCAAAATTCCTGCGAACAAAAGGATCAAGAACCCTATCGCTACTGCAACTGCAGACTGCCCAATAAATAAAAACTGAGACTCTTTGCGCTTGCGCGCCTTGATCGTCAGAGCGACTCGTTCTGATGCTTGCCGAGGGCTAAGATTTTTTGTGCTTTGATCAGTCATATTGCTCTCGGTATTTTTTAACAACCTGCAGCGCGAAGTAGTTAAGCGCCAACGTAGTAATAATCAACATCAGCGCTAACGCAAACGCTGACAGGGTTTTAGCAGATTCAAACTCTTGATCGCCCACTAAAATCGTCACAATTTGAGAAGTGACAGTAGTAACAGCATCGAGAGGATTGAATGATAGGTTTGCAGCCAAGCCGGCGGCCATAACAACGATCATTGTTTCGCCTACAGCACGAGATACCGCTAAGATTATCGCGGCGACAATACCTGGGAGAGCAGCTGGTAGTACAACCATTCGAACCGCCTCACTGCGTGTGGAACCTAGTCCGTATGCGGCGTCACGCAAAGATTGAGGGACCGCATTAATCACGTCATCTGAAAGAGACGATATGAACGGAATAATCATCACACCCATTACCAAGCCGGCAGCTAAAGCAGATTCTGAAGCGACCTCAAACCCCATCGATTCACCCACAGATTTTACGAATGGTGCAACCGTTAATGCCGCGAAAAATCCGTAAACAACCGTCGGGACACCTGCCAAAATTTCTAGCAATGGCTTCACCACACCCCGAGTGCGCGGTGTCGCATACTCAGCGAGATAAATCGCGCTAAATAACCCAATAGGAACCGCGACGGTCAAGGCAATTGCTGAAATTAAAAACGTTCCAACAAACATTGGAACCATCCCGTAAGTCGCAGTTCCACCGCCCGATCCAGCGCGCTCGGCCCCTTCAAATTGTGGATTCCATTCAAGGCCAAATAAGAAATCCTGTGGCGGAACTAACTTAAAAAAACGAATTGATTCAAAAAGAACCGACAACACAATACCGATGGTCGTCACAATTGCGACCAAAGAGCTACCTATTAACATCCAAGTCAAAATCCGTTCCACGTTATTACGCGAACGGAACGTCGGGTGAATTCGGCGATATCCCAAAAAACCACCGACCAATGAAACCGATAACACGAGGATATTTGCGACGATAATTGCGTTAGCTTCCCATCGAATCCACGCA
>CAJQMS010000149.1 GCA_905479505.1 uncultured Burkholderiales Genera incertae sedis bacterium
CGCTGATAAATTTCAGCTTCAAATGGAAACAAAACCAACATACGATCGACAGCCTCGCGAATCTTATGAATTCGCTCATATCGCCAAGCCCAAATTGATGGGCTAACAAGATGCATGACAGGAATACCGGCATTTCGAACGCACCGCTCAAGGTAAAGGTTGAAGTCCGGTGCATCAACGCCAATGAGCAAGTCAGGCTTATATTCAGTAATTTTTTTAATTAGCGACGACCGAAGTCTCAGTAAGCGTGGAAGCTTACGAAAAACTTCAACGTATCCCATAACGGAAAGCTCGCTCATTGCATACCAAGAATCGAACCCCGAACTAAGCATCAAGGGGCCACCTATGCCAACAGCCTCTACTTGTAAGTATCTATGTTCAAGTTCTTGCAGTACTGCCGCCCCAAGCGTGTCACCAGACGCCTCACCAACAACAATGACAACACGCAATTTGCGAGATGAAGCCATTATTAACGAATGATGCTTCTACCAGAGGTGGAGCAGAGAAAATCATACATTTGCGTGATTATGGGAAATTCTTTTGCCAACTCGCCAAGTCTCTCACGAGCCTCTTTAAGTGACAACGAGGATCGATATAGAACTTTATACGCATCACGAATAGCTTTAATAGCCTCCGTGCTAAAGCCACGTCTTTTAAGTCCCTCCACATTAATTCCATGGGGTTTTGCGGCGTCTCCGCTGCAGGTAACGTAAGGTGGCACATCGGATAGAACGACAGAGCCAACGCCTGTCAAAGCGTGAGGACCAATTCGACAAAATTGATGAATCCCACTAAACCCGCCTAGCATCGCAAAATCACCGATTTCAACGTGACCCGCTAATTGGGTACAGTTAGCTAAAATAACATCATCTCCGACGATGCAGTCATGGGCCACATGAACATAAGCCATAATCCAATTACGACTACCAACAGTGGTTTTAGCCTTATCTTGAATTGTACCTGTGTTAAAGGTGCAGAATTCCCGAATCACATTATCATTGCCGATTTCTAGGGTAGTTGGCTCATTTGCATATTTCTTATCTTGCGGCTGCTCTCCCAATGAAACATGGTGAAATATGCGGTTATTTTTCCCGATTAAAGTCCTTCCTGTAATAACTGCGTGAGCGCCTATAGTAGTGTTTTTACCGATAGATACGTCTTTCCCAACAATCGTATAAGGCCCAATCTCAACACCTTCTGCAATATTTGCGCCAGGTTCGATGATAGCGGTTTCATGGATCATACTTCCCTCATGGTACACATGAGCACCGCCTCTGACGCGAGCTTACCATCCACCTCACCCCTAGCAGAAAATTTCCAAATTCCTCTTATATTTCGAACAATTTCCGCCGTGATCACTAATTGATCTCCTGGAACTACTGGTTTTTTGAAACGCGCTCGATCGATTCCTACAAAATAAACGACATGATCTTCTGGTTTAATAATGTCCAGCGACTTAAACGCCAAAAGTGCGGCAGCCTGAGCCATAGCCTCGATGATCAAAACACCAGGCATGACTGGGTGGCCAGGAAAGTGTCCGTTAAAAAATGGCTCGTTGATTGTTACGTTTTTCGTTGCCACTAAATTCTTGTGAGCTTCGAAAGACTTCACACGATCAATAAGCAAAAAAGGATACCGGTGTGGTAAAACCTTCATAATTTCGTTAATTTCCATATCCTCTTCCAATGCAATATTGCTTATTTATCAAGTTAATGATGGGTCACTATTTTTCCTGAAGGTTTGAAAGCGAAACCTCTAATTCCCTTATTCGTCGCTTTAAATCTGACAAATGACGGATCAAGACAGCATTTTTTTTCCACGCCCCGTGTTCACTCAGTGGGTAAACGCCTGTATATCTTCCTGAAACATTAATATCTTTTGAAACAAGGGATCCCGCTGAAACATCTACATCATCACAAACGACTAAATGACCTGTAAACATTGCCGCACCGCCGACACGACAATTTTTACCAATACCGACACTACCAGCTATACCAACGCAGCCAGCAATTATAGTGTCTTCGCCGATAATACAGTTGTGCCCGATTTGGACCTGGTTATCAATCTTTACTCTAGCGCTAATAACCGTGTCGTCTATCGCACCCTTATCAATGGTTGTATTCGCACCGACTTCACAACCGTCCCCAATTATCACTCGACCAACCTGAGGTACTTTTTTCCATTGTCCACTCTGCTGAACGTAACCAAAGCCGTCTGCCCCGATCACTGCGCCACTGTGGATAATACAGTTTTCCCCAATCTCTGAGCCATCTAGCACTCGCGCACCGGATCCGATAACAGTATTACGACCAATCTTGACAGCTTGTCCAATAAAAGAGAGAGCACCAATCTTCACCCCATCACCAATTTCAGACAAATCTTCAATCACTGAATGATGCCCAATTGAGCAACCAACTCCCAAGACAACCTCATTCCCAATCGCTGCAGTTTGACTGATCAAGCCTTCCTTGACCGTATCAACAGCCATAATCGTAAGGACTTGTGAAAAATAAAAGTAAGGCTCATCTACTATTATTTTAGTTAAACCTGATCTCAATTTTTCGCTGTGCTCGAAAGTCGTAATAACAATATTCGCCTCACAAGCCCTAGCAAACTCGATGAGCTTCGGGTCTGAAAAAAAAGTTATTTGATTTTTATTTGCATTTTGAAGCGAACCAATTCCAGTTACGAGTGTTTCCGTATCACCGACAATCTTGCCGCCCAGTTGGTCAGTGATTTCCTTGGCTGTCAGATGTTTGAACAAATGAAAATCTCGTAAAGTGCTTGCGCCCTAGTCGTCCTTTAGGGCCTCGATAACTTTATCTGTGATGTCAACGCGGTCACTCCGATAAACGGCCTCCTGGAGAATCAAGTCGTACCGCTCTTCTTTTGCGATTTTATCAATCTCATCATTCGCAATCTGAAGAATCACCTTCAATTCTTCCTGCTTTCTCAGATTTAATTCTTCCCTAAATTCTCGCTGTAATCTTTGAATTTCACGGGAAAGACGCGCTAACTCAGATTCCAAAGCCCTTTTTCCGGACTCAGTCATCGTCAATCCGTCCTTCTCCAATTTGCTTTTCACCTCTTGCGCCTTTGCATTAACGGATTTGATTTCCTGATCTCTAGGTGCAAACTCTTCCTGGAGTTTTTTCTGTGAACGCATTGCAGGCGCTGCCTCCTTAAAGACTCGATCCGTATTGACGAAACCGATTTTAAGCTCCTGAGCATTGGCTAAAGAAGTAAAGTTCACCAGTCCCAAAGACAGTAAAGCAGCTATATAAATTAATATTCTCATTCCAAAAACATCCCCATGTTAAAAACCAGTACCTAGTGTAAATTGAAATCCTTCTGTTTTGTCATTATCCTTCGCATTTAGCGCTTTAGCAAAGTTAAATCGCATGGGCCCTACTGGCGAGAACCAGTTAAACCCAAGTCCAGCAGAATACCTCATCTCTGAAAAAGCATCATCAAAATGATTATCCACGACACCACCATCAATAAAAGCCGAAAATCTCATCGATTTATCAAGAGCGACGCCGGGAAATGGAAAATACAATTCAAGTTGAGAGAGTACTTTTCGCTTGCCTCCCAAAGATTGTCCCAACGAGTTTTTTGGCCCGATAGAACTCGATTGATACCCTCTTACTGAAGAAGCACCACCAGCATAAAAGCTTTTATAAAAGGGCAATTGATTTCCATCATAATCCTCTGCGTAAGCAAGCTGACCGCCTAATCTGAGCGTCAGACTTTCTGATAGTGGTCGGTACCACTCTGCCTTGTAGGTCAGATTGTAATAAGTCAAATCACCTATTGGGGTCGTGATCTCAGAGCCAAACCGCTGCAATAATCCATCTGTAGGATAGATGGAACTATTTCTTTTGTCCCGGGACCATCCAACCGACAGTGGATAGATCGTATTGTCGGTGCCGTTGAGGTCAACGAACTCCTGATACTCAGCTGTCGGATTATCTCCCAAACTCAGTGACGTTTGCTCGACCCCTGCCCCATAAAAAATTCTATCGTACTCCGTGACCGGAACCCCAAAGTTAACGGACGCTTCATTCGTGGAGCTAGAAAAAGCTGACACCACCAAACTAGACGTATCGGTTTCTCGCTTACCCAGCCTATATGTCCTACTCATCCCATCATCTGTGATGTATGGGTTAGTGTAGTTCACTACATACGTTTCATTCACTTTTCCTGTGGATACGTTCAGTCCGAGCGAATTACCGCTGCCCATAAAATTGTTCTGCGCTAAGCCAAGTGTCAGGAGCAGCTTATCTTGACTGGAAAAGCCAACACCAACAGAAAAGTTACCTGTCATTCTCTCAACGACGTTAACCTCTAAATCAACCTGATCTGG
>CAJQMS010000150.1 GCA_905479505.1 uncultured Burkholderiales Genera incertae sedis bacterium
CAGCTGTTGGTATGCCTGACTCTTACGCAGGTGAATTGCCCGTTTGCTTTGTCGAGTTGAGACCGAGTGCCGAGGTCAGTGTGGAGGACCTAAAGTCGCATGCCGAAGCGACCATTGATGAGCGTCCGGCTTGGCCGAAGCAATTTTTCATTGTGGAGGCCATACCTTTGACTACGGTTGGTAAGATCTACAAACCTTCACTTCGTTGCGATGCAGCCCATTCATTTGTTTCTAATTTGGTGCATAACGAATTAGGATTGTCGAAAGCACAGGTAACGGTGACCGCGGGGGGCGTTCGAGGCATGCGTGTTGTCGTGGAACTCGAGAAGACGAACAAGTCGTTTGAGATGATTATTGAGACGGCGCTCGCCGATTATTTATTTGAAGCTGAAGTGAGGACTCTGTGATGCGAAAGACCATTTTCATTACTGGTGCGACGGATGGTATCGGGCTGCTAACCGCTCAGAAGCTTATTGCAGGAGGACATCAAGTCCTTTTACATGGTCGACACCCAGATAAATTGAATCGAATTTCAGCGTCACTTGATGGGGCACCTACTTATTGTGCTGATTTAAGCGTCATCGATGAAGTAACTTCATTGTCGAGCGCCATCTTGGCTGAATATCAGCAATTAGACGTGCTCATCAATAACGCTGGTGTGTTGAAAACAGCGGATACAAAAACCAAAACTGGTCGTGATGTTCGGTTTGAAGTCAATACCTTATCACCGTATATTTTGACCCAAAAGTTACTCAATATTATTCCAAAAAGTGGTCGAATCATTAATTTGTCATCGGCAGCACAAGCGCCAGTCGACATTGAAGCAATGATGGAATACAAGGTGATGGATGACATGGCAGCTTACGCTCAGAGCAAATTAGCGATGACCATATGGTCGGCCCAATTAGCAGCGACGATGCCTAATGGCCCCATCTGTGTTTCAGTGAATCCAGGTTCTTTGCTGGCCTCAAAAATGGTCAAGGAAGGCTTTGGAATAGAGGGCAAGGACCTGAATATAGGGGCAGATATTTTAGTGAAAGCTGCACTTTCAGCTGATTTCTCGAAAGCATCCGGGATGCACTTTGATAACGATCGTGGTGAATTCGCAGCACCCCATCAAGCAGCGAATGATGGCCAGCATGTCGAGGCCGTGATGGCGACTATTAGCGATATTACTCAAAAATTTATCAATGAGTGACGCGGTTATGGGTCAGCAGGTTTAATCTATATCGATGATTCATCGACTCGCGGGAGTCGAATAATGTGTGCATAGGCAACTTAAACGCTTGAATTAATTTTGTAATCAGACCGATGTCTTAATTATTTTTTAAGGTTTGAACGTAAGCCATGATGTCCATAACCACGGTCATTCCGAACGCTCTCATTGATGGCATTTTTTCGCCGGGTTGGCCATTAATGATTTTATGCATCACCTCCCACGGGTTTTTATGTGCGATGATCCCGACGGGTGTCATATCTTTAATTAAGTCACCGTCAACCCCATGGCATTTGGCACAAACTGTGTCGTAGTATTCTGATCCCGCGCGGCTATCGCCACTAATGACCAAGTTCGTTTCAACATCAATGAATTTTGAAAAATCAAATTGACCATCAACAATAAATAAAGCGAGATCATCAAGGTCTTTTGCAGGCAAGTATCTGTCCATACCGTGGAGTTCGTTAGTCAAGATGTCGAGGACCTTACGTTTGTCCCCCCCCGAAAAAGCTTGGATTCCCGGGATACCAGTTTTATAGCTACCGGAGCGGTACGCGCCATCTCGACCTTTGTAATCCCAGCCGTGACAGGATTTACAACGGTGTGTTGTCGAGCCATGCTTATTTGTGTTTGATGCTGGCCAACCAGGATGAGTGAAATCGGGCTTTTTGACGTCAACGACCTCATACCACCTGTCATACAAGAGTCCGCCTCGAGAGATGTCCGATGTGTTACCAGCGAAGCAGTTGCCGACTAGGTTCAGAAAAACCAAAAAAAACAACGCGCGCATTATTTCTCTACCTCTAATCACTTATTACAGTCTGACGGTTCATGGAAAACCTTAATAATTTAGCATAGAAATAAAAGCTGTTTTGCTGTGTCACCAATCAGATCCTTCTGATTTTAATTAGTCTGACTATAGGATCTGTTATGCGAAAATTACGATGGATGAATTCGTAACCATTAACAAGTGGCTATGCTATTTTTTTGCCAATTACTTAGGCTTTTGTAATGTAATAATTCCCCACGCAAGATAGCCGGCTTTTGCGGCATCAATCCAATGTCGTAAGCCTATAATCATCTGATCAATGTAGTCCTTACTCGATTGTTTGCACGCTGATGGGTAGTTTTTCTTAATCTCGTCCAGAATTCGCGAATAGTGAATTTCCAGGTTGGGCGTTAGGTCTTGGTGTTTACATTCGGTAAATCCGTGCGCCATAGCGGTGTGTCGATAAAATGCAAAAGAGGCCAAGTTGTCCAAATGGATACGGTCATACACTGATTGTAGGACGTCGACTGGGCAATCGTCGGTTTGCATCGGGTCCGTGAATATCATGATGCCGCCCGGTTTAAGGACTCGCCACGCTTCGGATAAAACCTGCTTCCGATTACTGCTATGAAGGATCGCATCTTGTGACCAAACCACATCAAACACCTCATCGGCTTGAGTAATCTCTTCAAAGCTTCCGTGGATGACTTCAATGAGGTCGTCGAGATTCTGCTCGACATTCAATCGCTGGTTTGTACGATTTTGAACGGCAGAGAGATTCACGCAAACTACTTCGCAGCCATACCTACTGGCGAGGTAGCGCGCTGCTCCTCCATATCCAGCGCCAAGATCAATCACCCTCGATTTTTTTATTAAGTTTGGTGCTAATGCTGCCATGTGGTTTATTGTTTGGCGGCTCGCTTTGGGGATATCGGAAGTCTTGTCATAAATACCTATGTGGATATCCTCGCCACCCCAAATATTGAAATAAAATTTGTCAGCCGCTGCGCTGTCGTAATAGATCTCTGTGATTTCACGTGTCGTCGAAATGGGATGTTGGTTATCAGATTTCATTAGTTAATAAGTTATTGCATCAGCTATTTATTTAAGGAATACTTATTGCCTTTAGTGGACTAGCACGTAGGTCAGTGGAACCTTTGTGCTTAAATTGGAAGGAGTCAGTAATGAGTGGTTCTAGCGCAGTTACCTTAGCGTTCGCATTATTCTTTATTATTTTAGCGTGGTTAGCCATCAAAGTGGTCCCTCAATCCAAGGTCTTTGTTGTCGAGCGTTTTGGTAAATTCTCAAAGACGTTGCCAGCAGGTATCAACATCATCGTTCCGATCATTGATCAGGTCCGTCATCGCATTTCGATCCTAGAGCGCCAATTACCAGCTTTTGATATCAGTGTCATAACGAAGGATAACGTAGAGGTTGAGCTTGAGGCGACAAACTTTTATAGAATCACGGACGCAGCTCGGTCAGTGTATCGAATTGAAGACATTGATCGGGCGATACAAACTACGGCTGAGTCTATCGTTCGATCTGCAGCGGGCAAACTGGATCTTGACGAACTGCAATCTTCTCGGCAACAAATGAATGAAGAAATTCTCAGAAATTTGCAGAGTGCAGCAGAGGTATGGGGTATCGAGATTACTCGTACCGAGATCACGGATGTGCGGGTCGATGAACAAACGAAGGATGCTCAGCGTCAACAGTTAAACGCCGAACGGCAACGAAGAGCCGTTGTTGCGCAAGCTGAAGGAGAGAAACGATCGGTGGAATTGGATGCAGATGCACAACTGTACTCGGCCCGAAAAATTGCCGAAGCTGTTCGTATCGCTGCAGACGCTGATGCTTATCAAATAAAGGTTAAAGCAGAAGCAACTGCCGAGCAAACACGAGTGATTTCAGAAGCTATCAACAACGGTGGACAATCAGCAATCAACTTCGAAATTCTGCAAAAGCAAGTGACGGCTTTGTCTGAGGTGGCGTCATCGAACAATACCAAAACGGTCATTATGCCGACCGAGATCACGCGTGCAATTGGGTCGATCGAATTATTGTTAGAAACGGTTGGGTCGGGGATGCAAAGTAAATAATGGAATTAATGGCGAACGGTAACGGGTGGTTGATTTTTGGCTTGATCCTGATCATTCTGGAAATGATCATTAACGTGGGTTATGTGTCCATCAGCTTTGGTGTCGGGTCGATGGTGACCGGCCTTTTGATTAAGCTTAATCTTTTACCTTCTGCTTTTGATGAAAGCCTTGTCAATGAACTTCTTATTGCGGGTATCACTTCACTTTTTGTGTTGGTTCTAATGCGTAAATTCTTCAAGGCCAACTCGCCTGACGATATCAATACTTATTAGGGTAGAGATTTTCGTCTGAATCGCTGCTCGTGATGGAGAGTCTTTTTATCAATTCTTACCGCCTTCTCTGCGAAATGGTTAGGTTCACATCTGCCAGTGGATACCTAACGTGAGACCGAAGGTGAAACAAATTTCACCGATGATAGCTTTTCTGCTTTTCGGTCAAGCAGTGGCTGGCGAGATTACCGAAAAGTATTGGGTCGAGGGGATAAATCCATTCAAAAATAAACATATTGGATACGAAACTCATTACACATTACACGTGACATACCATCAGGACCAAAATCCATTGAAATCCATTATTTGTAGGGTTTTTGACGTGGAGGACAAGATGGTCTTGAGCGCGGAGAAAGATTCGGTAGGGTATTTTGCGTATCTTGATTTCCGTTTAGAAAAAAAATATCGACATCACGAGCTTAATGTGAAATGTGAGTGATTTTGGTTTTCGATTACAGAGTGATCCAATCTAAACCGAAACAAGTAGGTTCTGGAATTCAATGCGGCGTACCGTGAGTTTAGTTAGATTCATTACACATATATCTCACCCGTATTCCGTTATGATTTAGTTTCGTTTTGATGTGGCTAAGACAGTCTTCATTACATTCGGTTGATTACTTTACTGATATCAAAGGCACGCAAATACGATTATGACTCAAAGTATGAAAGACAATAAGCTTAACGCCGTTGAGTTTTACAGGATGGCGTTTGAGGGAGATCCTAAAGGAGCTGTGGAAAGATTCGTTGGTAGCGAATATATTCAACATAACCCCAGCGTGGGTGATGGTGTTGCTGGTTTTATTCACTACTTCGAAAGGATGCGCGAGGAATACCAAATTAAGGAAATAAATTTTTTACGGGTCATTGCTGAAGGTGATTTGGTGGCACTTCACACGCGTCAGATGTGGCCAGAGGAGGAGTATGTCACGATGGATTTTTTCCGCTTTGACGAGGCAGGTAAAATTATCGAACATTGGGATGCTATCCAGAGAGTTCCTGAAGAATCGATGAACGCAAATACGATGTTCTGAGCATCTAGAGTTGTTTATTTTTAAACGCTTTCAAGGCGTTTCCAGCCCCTATAGAAACACTTCTAGTCTTGCCGTCTGCATTAATATAAACAGTTGAGAACCTCATAACAGCCTATGCTTTTGGAGTTGCGTCTCGATCGTTGCATAACCGAATTTTAGGCGGGTTGAGATCTCCTGGAATGCGTGAGGAGTGGTTCGATTAACGCGGTGATGTGGTTGTGGGAGGGCAGTGGTGTGGCAAAAGTGTGATTTTTAGAATCTGGTTTACGGACAATTTGCTCGTAACCTCGCGAAGTTAAATAAACGGGATAAAACCAAAAGTAATTTAGTTATACGAAAATGGTATTTATTTTATCTGCCGATATTGAGTAGTCTTCGTCTACGCATTAAGACTTGGGAGACCAAGCCAACCTGCCGGTCCAGGCAAGGTGGTTACGAGAAATCGGATGTGAGCTGTTTCAAGCTAACAAATGGACTCTCCTTGTCGAATGCAAATACCCTTTGGGTGGATTTATTCCAATTGCCAAACCCTGATACGTATCAAATTGGCTAAAACATGGAGAAGAAATGAAGACGTCTGTTTTTCTAGCATTTTCGCTAGTATCTATTTGGACATCCTTAGTAGGTGTCAGTTTGTATTCCCTCGACGCGCATCTGCATTATCGCGAATTAGGCTGGGCGGTATCTATTGGATTAATTTTACTAGTCACCCACATGGTCAATATGACTCTATATTTTAAGATCAGAGGGGATGAACCTTTTAAGTGGCACAAATATAAAACAATTGGAGCAAAAATATGAGAACCCTATTTGTGAATACGCGTTACTTGATCGTACCGCTGATGTCGGTCATAACCATATTGGGGCTAATCACTGGCGGTATATATGTTTGGGCTGGTGTTGCTCTTTTCGTATTAAGCGCGATTATAGATACTGCTACAAAAAATATTCACCTTAGAGCAGACTTCGATGAGGATGGAAATTCTTATGGAATAAAAATGCTGCAATACAGCGTTATGTATTTGATGCTGATTGTGTTCATAGCTCTGCAAATAGCGGTGGCTTGGAGAATATTTCAATACGTGAATGCTGCGCCCATCGAAATACTTAGCGCATTTGGCTTAACCATTCAATCAGGTATAACAGGAGCAAACTTGATTGGTGCAATCGTCTCGGCGGGGTTATGGGCTGGCTTGGGTATTATTTATGGTCATGAACTGTCACACAATAAAAAAGAGGGATTTTTTGTTTCAAGGTTGATTATGTCTTTAAGTGGTGCTTCACATTTCACGTATGCGCATGTGTATCAACATCATCTGCATCTTGGGCATGAAAAAGATCCTGCAACAGCGCCAAGAGGGCGAAATGTATACATGCACACATGGCTATCACATGCTGGCCAATGTAAATTTTCATTCGATCTTGAAAAGTCTAGATTAGAAAAAAAAGGAAAATCCTTTTTCAGTTTGGATAATAAATGGATTTTGGGATATCTCTACGCTTTACCATCAATCGTTTTATTTGTATGGGCCGGAGGGCTTGTCGGGGTTGCCGCACTTTTAAGTCTTTGGTTAATCGCCAATTTCGAATTAGAAGCGTTAAATTTCATGGGTCATTATGGTTTGATTAGAGAGGATGGTAAGCCCGTTGAATACAGGCACTCTTGGGACAATGACTCAGTGTTTACGGACTGGTTTTTCATAGCCATCGGTCGTCAAGCCGATCACCATGTCAGAGGGGAAACCTATTTTTGGGAGCTAGACGACGTCAAAGGCCCAAACTACGGTATAGGGTATTTCAGTCTGTTTCTCATCACTCTCGTTCCACCTTTATTCAAAAAATATGTGAAAAAGCATTTAGATAATTGGGATGAAAAATACGCTAACCAAAAAGAAAAGGAAATTGCTAGTCAGTACGGTTATTAAATTTACCGCTCGGGGGTAGGCAAATGTCTACCCCTTTTAAAAATGGGAGATGGTTATTTTTTTTAGAAAGAAAGATCTGGAAGTGGAATTGTCTCCTGGCTTACAGAGACTTAAATTAAAAACTGGAGATAACTTATTAGCATCAGCGCTGGATCATGGAATTAAATGGCCTTATCTATGCAGGGTTGGTAGTTGTGGGACTTGTCGATGCAAACTCATAAAGGGAAAAATAAGCCCTGAAATTGATTTCGAAAATGTGTTAAACCAGGCGCAATTAAAGGATGGTTACATATTAGCCTGCAAAAGTAGCGTTAAAACTGACTTAGTGGTTGAGGTGACACTGCGAAATGAAACTTAGGCAGTCCTAACCGCTTAGGCGGCTTTG
>CAJQMS010000151.1 GCA_905479505.1 uncultured Burkholderiales Genera incertae sedis bacterium
CTGACCTTATTAATCGCTTTCTCTAAAATAGTCTCACCACTAGATGTCCGAGTGAGTGCCTGAAAGCGGTCGGCATTCGCTCCGATTAATCCTTCATCCGCCGATGGTAACAATGCCAGCCTATTAAAAAACGGACTATTCTCACCCCTTGCATAAATCAATTCCGAACCAATCACTCGACTATCCCTTACTGCGGCATCGGAGAACTGAGCGAGCTTGGGTAAGAATTTTAATGCGAATGCACCCCCGCCGATTTTAAGGAGAGAGTCGGACAATCCCCCGCCTCCTTCTTGGCCACCTAATAAAGCACCCCCACCTAATCCTAATATACCTGTTGGGTATAAAATTTTATTAGTGAATTGACGATATTGTTTCCTTGCCGCCTGTTCAGTTATCTCCTCACCCGCTTCTGTAGCGGATCTCATAATATAAGATATTGCGACATTTTCAGGCATCGTGGAAAGTATCTTTGCTCCTTTTAATATTGATGGGGCTAATGCTCCAGCCGCCGCACCTTCAGGGCCTGCCAAAGATGCTCCGATGGTTGCACCGGCTATTTCAGGAGTTAACTTAGCACCCATTGCGATTCCCTTGCGTACCAGCCCAATTTTACCGTTTGGTTTCATGGCATTGTACACCATATTCATGGACAACTTACCAGCATCGGTTGCAGTATCTAAATTTTTAGCGGCTACCTTTAATAGTTCATCGGGTGATGATTGGGCGGCCATGCGTAAAAATAACGAATTACGAGCATATTTATCTACAATTTTTTGCTTTTCTAAAAGTTCAGCATTCAAGTCAACCAATCTACTTCCGACCCTTTGATGCATGGCAGATTGCTCGGGTAATTTATCTAAATATTTAATCGTAGATGCTTTTGCTTTATTTAAAACATTTACCTCTTTTAAGGTTTTAGAAATACGCCCTGCTAGTGCGACTCGTTGGGGGGCAGTAACTGCTTTTGCTAATGTACCGCCAGCTAAATTCATGGGATCTCCAACGACTTCCGTAAGGAAAGACAATCCCACATCGGGTTGCACAAAACCTGAACGAATATCCTGCTGAAGATCAGAATCTAAATTTATATCCTCTTCATCGATTAGGATTTCGTTTAAGTCTTCCGCCTCAACAATTGGGGTTAAGCCCGCAACTAATCCTGACACCATTGCCTTTGCAGATTCTTGTGGATTCTCCAAGACGAAGGCCGCCAATTCGGCTGAATTTTCATACCGATGATTTAACGCATCAAACTCAATTGACGAGTTTACATAATCTAACACATCAGAATCATCGGCCTCATCCAATAAAAGTTTATCTTTTAAAAACTTCCCGCCCTTATATATAAACTCTCCACCACTAGCGGCTCGGGCATACCCCTCCCCCATTCCAGCAACCATAGAATCCTGTGCATAGTCCATAGCGGCTGTTTTAACTCGACCACGGGCATCCTTATTCTTCGAGTAGAAAGCCATCCCTGTTCGCTTGAGAGCTTCAGTAACTGGATCGAAGTCTAATTTATCTTCTGTATTATCTAGGAATCCAAAAAGATATTTACCCGCCTCCCGAAATTGATCTACATTCTCAGTTTTATCATAGGGGACTGCTTTATCAGGAAGTCTTAGTAATTTATCGTATGGCCCTGAAATACCTATACCTAAATCAGGTGATAATGTACCACCAGTTAAAGTTTTAGATATTTGTAAACCACGCAGTACAGCTTTTCCTCCTAAATCGAGTAAGCCGTCAATTATACCAGGTTGTTCCGGTTGACCTTCTACAGGTTTAGGCTCACTAAAGTATCCATTTTTATAGGCAGAAATCTTCTCCTCATCTGTCAACTGAGATAGTCCAAAAGGTCGAACTTGTTGCTGAACTACCTCCCAAAAATCTTTCTCTGTAGGTGGGGGTAAATCGTCCGGTCCTTCAAGGACGATGTTTCCAATTTGTGGAATACGAGGGTGAGAGATTTCGTACTCAGCCATATCTATCTTGTTTTGATTTGAAATCCCCCTGAAGTTTGTGAACCTTGACTTGGTTGAGGATTACCCCTACGAACTCCTGGTCGATTTGATTGGGCTTGAGGTGGGGGGGGTGAGCCATTTGTGGGAGTCCCAAAATGTTCATACAAATCCTGTGTAATGTCATTTGCTGGATCGTTAAGCCAATCCATTGCCATTTCAACCCGTTGCTGTGGTAGCATCCCCTCTTTCTTTAGTCCCTGAATGTATTTGTTCAATTCGACATCTCGATTTGCTCGTTTTTGAGCATATTCAAGCATTAGTCTATTACCGAGCTTACTATTAACCATCGATGGACTCATGGCTTGGAATAAATCCATTTCTTTTTCCGAGATAGATCCCTTTGTTTGTGAGATTGCTTTGAATACAAATTCACCACTTAACTGAGTAAATTTTTCAGCGTTGGCCAATTGGTCTTTCTCTGCATCTGTAAAATCAAACCCAGCCGACATTGCATACTTTGTAAGTGTATTTTTAAAGTCTGCAAAACCACCAGTATCATCCACTTTATCTAATGTGCTTAACATGGATTTAACTGTCTGTGTAGTATTTCTACCAGTTATTGCCCTGCCCCTCCAATCAGACTCTATATCCATCGCCTGATCGTCTTCAGTTTTATCGATGTTTGTTTTCCGAATTTCTTCGGGTGCGGGTATTCGTCTAGGCTGGGTGGGTGCAAATCCTACTACTTCGCCGGGAGTTCCGTCAGGATTTTGTAGTGCGATAACATTCTGCCCTAAGTTAGGGTCATAAACATTCATCGTCTTACCCGTGCCTTTGCTGGCCTCAGCCTCCGCTTGCCTGAGAGCTTCCATGCGTTGGACTGATCTTGCAGGATCAAGCCCTTGTTCTCTTGCAAACCTACCAAAGTCTTGAGATCCAAGGTTGGATACCGGTACTTGGTTTCTAGGATCTTCAAGCTGTGCCTGCATGAATCGATTACGGGCATCGGTATTACCAAGTGCCGGCAGTCCAGGCATGGCGATGTCCGCTTGGCGCTGTGCCTGTGGGCTGGTTGTTTGCGACATCAGGGACTGCATGAATTGATTATCGACCATGCGTTTCTCATCTTTCAACTGGTCAGCATCTTCCTGCCTAGCCATATTCTGCGCGATCTGATCCTTCTGCAAATCTCTAAGTTCCCCCACTTGGTTAAACTGATCCATCTGCAAATCGTAATTCCGATCTGCATTCATTTTATTAATAAACTGACCGGCTAAATCTTTGTCATTCTTGGCGGCATCGGCTACCTCTTCGGACATCCCTAATTTTAAGTACGCTTGCTTGAGTTGTTCCTTCTCAGCTTTTTCTTTCTTCTTCTGATAGAACTTATCAACGAGTCCACCTAGTGTCTGACCAAATGCTTGATTCGCCTGTGCTTGTGCCTGTCCCGCTTTCTGAATGGGACTGAAGTCTGCTCGTAATAACCCCGCCTGTACTGTGTCTCC
>CAJQMS010000152.1 GCA_905479505.1 uncultured Burkholderiales Genera incertae sedis bacterium
TAAAAAATGAAGGGATACTTGATGCTGCGTCTTAGTAGCCTTAAGTTTATTTAGGACTGCCTTAAGGCGGCTCACATGAAAATTTGGAGCAGGCTGGGTGTTAACTCTTAAAACCTTAGTTAGGTTTTTCTCGGTAAGTAAACAAAAAATTGCTACTCGACTCTCTATTGCTAGTTGATTTTTCGAGGCTAAGTCCAGCGCACTATATATAAGTTTTAGGTCTTTAGTGTTTTGTGTGCCCAGCAGTAGCATGTCACTCATTTCTCGCAAGGCTCCACAGGTCATCAAGCTATCGATCATTTTGGATGGGTTACCACCTTTTAGCCCTGAGATGACTTCATTCCAAATCCGCTCTTGGCTCAAATGTTTAATCTCACCAGAATTGACCACCTGCTTCATCAAGCTTAGCGTATCGGGGTGAATATCGAAATTTAGTGTTGAATTAAACCGACAAACCCTAAATACCCTTAGCGGATCTTCAACGAAAGCGTCACTAACGTGCCTCAGTAGTTTATTTTCCAGGTCAAGCATCCCATTAAACGGATCTATAAGTTCTCCCTCTGACGTCTTTGCGATTGCATTAATGGTCAAATCTCGTCGTTTAAGGTCCTCCTCGAGGGTCACTGCAGCGTTAGCATGAAAAGTGAATCCTTGATGTCCCTGTCCCGTTTTTCGTTCGGTACGCGCTAATGCGTATTCTTCTTTGGTTCGAGGATGCAAAAAAACCGGAAAATCCCGACCAACTGGAAGGTAGCCATCAGCAATCATTTGCTCCACCGTTTTGCCGACAACAACAAAGTCCTTATCTTTGATGGGGAGGCCCAGTAATTCGTCCCTTACTGCACCTCCCACCAGGTAGTAAGACGCTTTATTCATCAGGTATAACGTGATACGAGAGATTTTTTGTAAGTCACCCTATTTTTTCCCTAAGTAGGTCGGCGCAATACTTTCTATGGATGTTTGAAACGCATCGTCGGTTGAGTCGGTGGTGTTGTCTAATGACATAGAGGCTAGGTTATCTCGTGTAATCAAATTAAGATTCAATGCCTCAAATGTTACAGCTTGAAGATATGCTGCCCAGTCAGGTATAGGTAAGACTATTGGGCGCAGCCGACCAAATGTGCTCGCATAATTAACGAGTTCGATTAATTCATATTGTTTCGGCCCGCACACTTCTATTAATTGGCGATGTTCGGAGCCATTGACGCAGCGCATGATTAATTGAATCAAATCGCCAATAAATATCGGCTGAAATTTTGCTTTTGGCATAGCAAGCGGAATAAAGGGAAGCCACTTGGAGAGCTCAGCAAACATTGTTAAAAATGAGTCGCCATTTCCGAAAATGACTGAAGGTCGCAAGATATGTTGCGCCGTTGAGGTGTTCAACTTACTCGTAATCATATGTTCTCCCGCGGCTTTTGACCTCAAGTACGCGCTCGGGGCCGAACTAGAACATTTGAGTGCGGAGATGTGGATGAATCGATTGACTTTTCCTCTATTACAACTGGAAACAATTTGCTCAACAAGTTGCTCATGAAATTTAAAAAAATCATTTTTCTCGCTTTCGTGCAGTATGCCTATGCAGTTGACTACAATGTCGACACCTTTAATTAGGGAATCAAGGTTTTCAAGCTTCGTAATGTTGGTTTGCAATAGCTCGACGTTCGGTAGGACGATAAATGCCCCTTTGACGCGCTCACGGTTTCGGGTGGGTATTCGGATCCGAAACCCTGCAGTCGAGAGAGCTTCGGTCAGATAGCGCCCCACAAACCCGGATCCTCCTAAAATTAGTACTGTTTTCTGTGTTTTTTTATTCATTTTACCTACCCGTATGTTTTCTTGATGATATTCTATTGCGATAGCAATTAGAAGCACGTTTGCGGGCATCGCCGTTGAATATTAATCACAAACAAAGTAAATGACTAAATGATGACTCAAGATGAGATGAAGCGCTCTGCGGCGCGTGAGGCCGTAAATTATTTGTCTGAGGGTGATATCGTAGGGGTTGGCACTGGGTCCACGGCTGATTATTTCATACAAGAACTGTCTAGTTGGGGAGGAGCATCAGGAGCGATCGCTAGCTCTGAGATAACGGCCTCGCGATTACGAGATTGTGGGATTCCAGTGTTGAGCCTCAATGATGCTGACAGTTTTGGAGTCTATGTGGATGGGGCAGATGAGATTAATCGAAATCTTGAGATGATCAAAGGTGGGGGAGGGGCGCTTACCCGAGAAAAAATTGTTGCCGCTGTAGCGGAAAAGTTTATATGTATTGCTGATGAAACGAAAGTTGTTGATGTTCTTGGTGCTTTTCCTCTTCCTCTTGAGGTGATACCAATGGCGGGCGCGTACGTTTCGAGAGAGGTCCAAAAAATAGGTGGAGAGCCTACGCTCAGGCAAGGTTTTTTAACAGATAATGGAAATGTAATTATTGACATTCACGGCCTAACAATTGACAAGGCGGTAGAGTTGGAATTGGAGCTCAATGGTATTGTTGGCGCCGTCACTAATGGAATTTTTGCGAGGCGGTCTGCAGACTTGTTGGTTTATGGCACTAAAAATGGTGTCCGCACCGAGTATGCAGATCCGAAATAAGTCGTTTGTAATTATTTTGTAATCTTTATATGAGATCTTCAAAAAGTTATAATCTAGAATAACTGGACAATAATCAAAATCATGAATATAGATCAACACACGGTTAAAAAATTTGACGCAGAACTTGAAGGCCTTCGCGCGCAAATTTTAAAAATGGGCGGTTTGGTCGAGGATCAAATCGCTCAGGCATTAAACGCTTTGACGACTGGTGATTTGGCCCTCTGTGAACAGGTAGAAAGGGGTGATCGCAAGGTCAATGATATGGAAATTGACATTGACGAAAAGATCAGCCGTGTTATCGCGTTACGCCAACCTGCAGCAGGGGATTTACGTTTGCTGATGTCATTTGAAAAGACTATTACGGATCTAGAACGAATCGGTGATGAGGCGGACAAGATAGCGCGAATGACAAAATTGATC
>CAJQMS010000153.1 GCA_905479505.1 uncultured Burkholderiales Genera incertae sedis bacterium
TAAAACTATCGGAAGCTCGCAAAAATATCGATGATAAAAATTTACAGGCGATAATTACGCACCGCTGGGATGTGTTGGCGCAGTATTCAACTTCGCTCAAATCAACTTGCCTCGCCGAAATCAAACACATTGCTGACACTCATCGATTCACAAGGCCTGACATCAGCAAATGGCTGTCATTCGACCAGAAATTCGTAAGCTCTTCCGACCTGGATCGAATCAAACAATTTGCCGAAAAAAGCAAAACACTTAAGACAATTGTAAAGATGAGAGACGAACTGAGTGACGTTTGGGTTAAATCGTCGGAATCCAAAGAGCAATTAGTCGAACGACTTGAAGACTGGTGTAAGCGAGCTGAGGCCTCAGGTATTATCGGGCTAAAGGAGTTTTCACACCGGCTAAGGCGCTACGCCTAGCACTAGCTATCATCAAAAAAGCCCGCGATTAGCGGGCTTTTTTGATGATAGCAACTTGATGCTTATTTAAGTTTTGTCTCTTTATACATCACATGCTTACGAACAACAGGATCAAATTTCTTGATCTCCATTTTCTCCGGCATATTCCGTTTATTTTTTGTCGTCGTATAAAAGTGCCCTGTTCCGGCTGACGACTCTAACTTAATTTTCTCTCTCATTATTTACCTCTCTAAAGATCAACTCGTCAAATCGCCTTACGCGCTCGCATGTCCGCGAGGACAACGTCTATACCCTTTTTATCAATAAGTCGGAGTCCGGCTTGAGTAAGCCTTAATCGAACCCATCGATTTTCACTCTCAACCCAAATGCGTTTTGAATGCAGATTTGGTAGAAACCGTCTCTTATTACGATTGTTCGCGTGAGACACATTATTTCCGGAAACTGGCTTTTTACCGGTGACTTGACACACTCTGGACATAACTTCGAGCCTTTAAATTTGGTTGACACTATCCTTAAAGCCAAGCTTTATACCATAAAAACGAGTCTTTTAGCAAACATGAACCGTAGTTAACGAGATCTATAAATATAATTCGCCCCTTATTGGTGCAATTGGCTTGAAACTAGCCTTGAGCAGGTGTACATTCTTAGTTAGGAAAGTTATTTTTTCCATTCTGGCCACAATAAGTGTTTAATAATTAGGCGAGAAAAAAAACGCTGGGCACGCAGTAAAGAGTAATCTTTAAAATCTGAGGTAGTACTGCCTCTAAAAGAATAATTTTAAAGATAAGAATTCACGCGTGTTCTTGTTCGAACAAGAAGCAAAGAGGAGTAATAAAATGAAGAAAATTCTTAGTGTAGTGATGGGCGTCGCAGCATTAGCAGTAGCTGCAACTGCCTCAGCGGGAGCTACCAAAGCCTACTGGGCAACCAGTGGCATGTTTGGTCCTTTCGCAATCAATGGCCTCATTCCAACAATTCCTGCGGATGAAGTACGGGATGTCACCATTCCTGTCAGCATGTGGATTATTGAACATGACAAAGGCCTAGTTGTATTCGATACGGGTAACAATATTGAGGTTGTCAACAACTGTAAAGGTTACTGGGCTGCAGGTCTCTGCGATTTCCTTAAGCCGAATCAGACTGCTGACACCACAATCGACGGATGGCTAAAGAAGCTAGGCTACACAACAGAAGATGTAAAAGTTGTGGTTACTTCGCACGCTCACTTAGACCATGCCGGAAACTTGAAAATGTTCCCAAATGCAATTCACGCATTCCAAAAAGCCGAGCTGTATCAAGGCTGGTGGCCAGAGAAGTTCCAAGGTCGTGATGGAACTGGTCCATTCGTAATAGCTGACTTGGAAGGAACAAGAGAGTACAACTTCCTAGAGCTTGACGGCGACTACGACCTATTTGGCGACGGAAGCATGGTAATTTTATCCACACCTGGCCACACTATTGGACACCAATCCATGCAAGTGACCTTGGATTCAGGAAAGCGTATGTTGATCGCTCAGGATGCAGTTTGGATGCAAGAGAATCTTGATGGTCATGCTGCTGGCTTAAACTTCAGCGTTCAGGCTTACACCAACTCTGTAGCTCGTTTGAAATTCATGAAAGATCTACAAGACATTCCGCTCATGATGGGCCACGATGAAAATCAGTGGGCTGCTGGTGGGGATCGTTGGTACAAGTAATAGTTTACCTTTAACGTAAACTTGCTTAAGCCCCCCTCATGGGGGGTTTTTTTTAGCTCCTGAATCAATAACTCAAACTGAGTGCAAATATTGTGTCAAATCATCCAACAGTAATCTCTCTAGAATCTGTAACCAAGAGATATGGCAGTAAAGAAATAATTCATGGCATCTCTTTCGAAGTTAAGAAAGGAGAAATTGTCGGTTTTCTTGGCCCGAACGGCGCAGGCAAAACGACAACCATGAGAATGATATCCGGATTTACCGCACCCACGACCGGTAAGGTCGTTGTCGCCGGGCACGACATGTCCCATGACAACTTTGACGGGGCGAAAAAAATAGGATATTTACCAGAACAACCGCCACTATACGATGTTCTAAAAGTAAAGCGTTACCTACAATTTGTTTCAAAAGTCAAAGGAATTCATCGATCTCGAGTCAACTCAGAGCTTGATCGTGTCATGAACGCATGTCGTTTAGAAACAGTAACGGATAAAGAGATATACAAATTATCGAAAGGCTATAGACAGCGTGTAGGACTAGCTCAAGCGCTCTTGGGCGACCCTGAGGTTCTTCTTCTTGATGAGCCAACTGCAGGACTAGATCCGGGACAAATACAAGAAACCCGCGAAGTCATTAGATCCTTTGGCGAGAATCACGCAGTTTTACTTAGCACGCATATATTGCCCGAAGTAACGCTCATTTGTCAGCGCATTGCAATCATCAACGATGGCCATGTGCTGGCAGTCGACTCCCCCGAGGCATTGCAAACAGCTTCCGACCAAACTAACAACGTCGCCATAGAATTCAGCGGAGATACCCAGATAGTGGGCGCCGCCCTCAGAGAGGTACCCGGGGTTAAGGATCTAAAGTTCTCAAGCCCCACCGGAAAGGACAATTATTTTGAAGTTAATTGCCATGTTGAGGCGCTTGAAGGCATTGAAGCTAAATTAGCAAAAATCGTGACTGAACATGCGGCTTTGTATAGTCTGTCTCGACAAAAACCGACGCTCGAGAATGTTTTTTTAAAATACGTTAGTGATGGCTCAAAGCAGAAGGACACGGAATCATGAACGGCGTAATCGCAGTGCTCAGCAAAGAGCTAACAAATTATTTTCGATCTCCAATTGCCTACTTTATTGTTGCGGTATTTTTATTGGGAACCGGTTATTTTTTCATTGATCACGTATTCCTCAGGGGAACTGCCTCAATGGACACCACACTTCAAAGTATGGGAATACTTCTTATCACTGTAGTGCCTGCCATATCCATGCGTTTATTTTCAGCAGAGTATAGCGGTAAAACTATCGAACTGTTAATGACCTTGCCTCTAAGAAAGTGGGAAATCGTTTTAGGTAAATATTTAGGCGCAGTTATTATTTTTCTCATAATGACGCTTACAACGTGTATCAATCTGATCCCATTAATCCTCTATGGAAACCCTGACACCCTCAACATCATATCTGGTTATGTTGGTTTCATCCTGCTCGGTATGGCATGTATCGCGCTGGGACAACTGTTCTCATCGCTGACAGAGAATCAAATCATTGCCGCGCTCATGACATGGCCTGTCCTACTCGGATTTTGGTTTGTTGGTAAATTCAAGTCATTTCAACAGACTGCGTGGCTGCGAAGCCTCTCTGATTACCTCTCATTTAGCGGCCACTACGGTGACTTTATCCGAGGTCTTATAAGGTCAGAAGGGGTAATTTTTTTCTTAGCTGTCGTATCCATTGCTCTGATTCTTAATACAGCCTATATGCAAGGAAGACGATAATCATGGATCAGTCATTTCGTAACTTATTGATATTAATTCTAGGGGTCTCCTTACTAATCCTTAGCGTCATAATGGACGCGATATTAGTCGACACCGAGATAGTCGCCTACACGCTGCTTATTTTTGGCCTTGCATCAACTGGACTGGGCGCTTACCTGCTTCGTGCAGACTTGATACTGTTCTTTAAACGACAAAAGGGAGAGGCGATAGCTTGGTCAGTCGGCATGATTGGCATTGTAGTCGCAATATGCTACCTATCAATTAAATACCCATTCCGCTTAGATATGACAGAGGGAGACTTATACTCATTGTCGCCCGATACTCTAAAAATGCTTGAAACCCTTGAAGCTCCGGTTCATATCACTTTTTTCTACGATCCTTTAATGAGGGATACAGTGGAGTTTTATCAATTGATTGCTTCAAAATCTGACAAAGTGACAGCCGAATTTCACGATCCAATGCTCAATCCGTCCATTGCCAGATTAAAGGGCGTGGAGTTTGCAGGTACCGCTATTTTCGAGAGTGAGGGGAGAGGCCTTCAAGTCAACACGCCTCATGAGAGTGATATTGCCAACGGTATTTTAAAAATTTCAAGAGGCATACAACAAACAATTTGCTTTTTGGATGGGCATGGAGAACCAGACCCTTTCAGTATAGAACAGCATGATCATGTGGAGGGCGACAGTGGACATGCCCACGGACTAGGAACGCAGTACGTGCTGCATGAGCGCCATGGAATGGCTAAATTACGGAATAGTCTTGAATCAATGAACTATGTCGTCAGTAAAATCACTCTCGCGCAAGGCGGTGACATTGACGAAACATGTGCCGTGTTTGTCGTTGCGGGGCCTCAAACACCTCTTTTGAAATCTGAAATTCAATGGATTGATCAGTACATCGAGGATGGTAATAACGCGCTATTCATGTTGGACCCATTCGTAGAAACAGGACTTGAGCCAGTTATAGAAAAGCTAGGCGTTATCTTAGATGACAACCTCGCTCTCGATGAAGAAAGTCACTTTTGGGCGGATATTTCGTCACCAGCCGTTACAAAATATAACCGACACTCTATTACAGATAATCTGACACTTACCTTTTTTCCAGGCGCTCGCTCACTCTCGCCCACCAAAATACCAGTTGCGAACACAAAAGTGCGTCCACTGATTAATACATCACGTAAAAGTTACGGTAAAAGAGACATCGGCGATCCCGGCTTCAAAGAAGGGATTGATCTCAAGGGACCGCTTACTTTAATGGCACTTGTGAA
>CAJQMS010000154.1 GCA_905479505.1 uncultured Burkholderiales Genera incertae sedis bacterium
CACAATCTAATCCCAAAGCCACCTGAGTTCCCACTTCATAACCGGCGGCATTAATTGCCTCTAAAATAAACTCAATCGCTTGATCATTACCACTAAAGTTTGGTGCAAATCCACCTTCATCACCAACAGTGGTCGGCATCTTAGCCACATCAATGTTTTTACGTAAAGTATGAAATACCTCAACACCACATCTAAGAGCCTCACTGAAGCGTTCGAAACCCTTAGGGATTATCATAAACTCTTGAATGTCCAAACTATTATTCGCGTGCGCACCGCCATTGATCACGTTCATCATTGGAACAGGTAACTCCATTTGACCAGCGCCACCCAAGTAACGATAAAGCGGAATTCCTAAATCCATAGATGAAGCTTTAGCCGCAGCTAATGACACAGCCAAAACGGCGTTAGCACCAAGTCGTGATTTCGAGTCCGTCCCGTCTAAGGAAATTAATGTTTGATCAATCAGCGATTGATCTATTGAATCTAAGCCGATGATGGCCTCACATATTTCGCCGTTCACACTATCAACCGCTTTCAAAACGCCTTTACCTGCAAAGCGGGTTGAATCCATGTCCCTCAACTCAACGGCCTCCCTAACCCCAGTAGAAGCTCCAGAAGGGACCGCCGCGCGACCAATGACCCCACTATCAAGGTGAATATCTGCTTCAACTGTTGGGTTGCCCCGGGAATCAACTACTTCCCTTGCTATAACGTCGATTATTGCGCCCATGTTAATTATTAATTTCCTTTTAATTTGTAGTCGAGTTTAAATCCATCTCCTGAAAGGGTGTAGCTTTAACAAGCTCATCTATTTGTTTTATTTGTTTTAGCAATTTTTCCATCCGATCCAACGGCCAGGCATTTGGCCCATCCGAAAGAGCCTGCTCTGGGTTAGGGTGTGTCTCCATGAAAATCCCACTAATACCCGCTGCGACTGCGGAGCGCGCTAAAACAGGGACGAACTCTCTTTGTCCCCCGCTGGCATTTCCCCGAGCTCCTGGAAGCTGAACAGAGTGCGTCGCGTCAAAGACAACAGGGCAATTGGTATTGCGCATTATCGCCAAGGAACGCATGTCAGAAACCAAGTTGTTATATCCAAAGCTAGCTCCACGCTCACAAACAAGAACGTTGTCAACGCCACTTGCGTTCTTAGCTTTCTTGACCACCTCCTGCATTTCGTTAGGCGATAAAAATTGCCCTTTTTTAATATTGACCGGCAGCCCTGTTGCGGCGACAGTACGAATAAAATCGGTCTGACGACATAAAAATGCTGGTGTTTGTAACACATCAACCACTGAGGCAACTCGCTCAACCTCGTCAATCGAATGCACGTCAGTCAAAATAGGCATCCCCAACTTTTCTTTGACTAATGATAAGACCTCTAAACCTCGATCAACCCCCAGCCCCCTGAACGAGTCATTGGAAGACCGGTTAGCTTTATCGTAAGATGCCTTAAAAATAATTGGCATTCCCAATGCCTCGCCCATCTCCTTCAGCGTTCTTGCTATTGCTAGCGTGCTGTCCTCTGATTCGATCACACAGGGTCCCGCAATTACAAAGATTGGCTCGTTAAGTCCAACAAAAAAATCACCGATATTCATTCTCGGTTCTCGCGAACAATTGTTGAGTTAAGGTTCATTTCATTCATTCAAAAATTATTTTTTACTTATATTTTCAATAGCTGCAGCGATAAAGCCATTGAACAAAGGATGCCCCTTGATAGGCGTCGATGTAAATTCAGGATGAAATTGACATCCCAAAAACCATGGATGGTCTTCCAGTTCAACCACTTCGCACAAACCCTCATCCTCGGAGGTTGCAGACATCATCAAACCGCCGTTTTCAATTGCGTTTAATAATTCATTGTTCACTTCATATCGATGCCGATGCCTCTCGCCCACAAATGACGACCCATAGATTTTTTCTACCTTAGAGCCAGATTTAAGAAGTGCTTTTTGTTCGCCGAGTCTCATTGTTCCGCCGAGATCAGAGTTCATATCTCTTTTCTCCACGTCACCCTCCAAGGTTCTCCACTCCGTGATAAGGCCCACAACCGGATGACTCGTATCGGCATTGAATTCGGTGCTGTGCGCATCTTTCCACCCGAGTACATGCCTAGCAAATTCAATTACTGCCAACTGCATTCCTAAACAAATTCCCAGGTAAGGAACATCATTCTCTCTGGCAAACTGAATAGCTTGAATTTTTCCTTCAACGCCTCGATGGCCAAATCCACCAGGCACCAGAATAGCATTCATACACCGCAATGAATCGATGCTATTTTTTTCAATATCTTCGGAATCGATATACGTAATATTTATCTTCGCATCGCAGTGAATTCCCGCATGAATCAGAGCCTCTGAAAGCGACTTATAGGACTCAGTTAAATCAACATACTTACCAACTAAAGCTATATTCACTTCAGTTTTTGGATGCTCCAACTTATGAATAAGCTCATCCCATCGACTTAAATCAGCCGGATTCGTTTCGAGCTGGAGTTTTTTGAGCACTATGTCATCCAAATTTTGCTTATGCAAAAATGATGGGATTTTGTAGATGCTGTCGACATCTATTGCCGAGATCACCGCTTCAACCGGTACGTTTGTAAAAAGCGCAATCTTTTGCCTTTCGTTCTCAGGCACCTCCCGATCAGATCGACAAAGAATCACGTCAGGCTGTATGCCAATCTCCCTCAACTCTTTGACAGAATGTTGCGTAGGCTTAGTTTTTATCTCTCCGGCCGACGGGATGAAAGGAACTAACGTCAGATGCACAAAGCATGCATTTTCACGTCCAACCTCGAGACTCATTTGTCTCACTGCCTCAAGAAATGGCAATGACTCTA
>CAJQMS010000155.1 GCA_905479505.1 uncultured Burkholderiales Genera incertae sedis bacterium
CTCGGACTCATCTTAGAGTGTTCCGTTAAAGTGCTTCCGAAGCCTGAATCGGAACGGACAATATTCATGGAAATGAATCAAGAGTCTGCGCTGAAAAAAATGAATCAAATGGCTGGCATGTCGATTCCTCTCTCGGCAACCTGCTACGATGGCACACAACTCGCTGCGAGATTGTCGGGGTCAAATATTGCAGTGGCCACTGCACTCAAAAAGATTGGCGGAGAGTCAACGGACGAAAGCAGTTTTTGGCATTCAATTAAAGAACACACTCATGCATTTTTCAACTCCGAGGGATGCCTCTACCGATTATCGATGAACCCTGCAGCACCGATGAACGCCTACCCCACGGCGTTTATAGAATGGAACGGTAGTACGCGGTGGATATGGAATAATGGCAGTTTATCGGAGCATCAAGCCTTTGCAAATAAGCATGGTGGACACGCTGTTGCTTTCCGTGGCAATCAAGCTGGTCGCAATATATGCGAACTACCTAGAGCCTTACATGCAATGCAAGTCAAAGTTAAAGACGCCTTAGATCCCCATAGAGTATTCGGTAAGAAGCGTTTGTTCTCCGAGTTTTAATACGTCCCAAGAAATAGAAACCGTCAATGAAAACAAATTTAGAGATTGAAGTACTAAATACCCGCGAGGGAAAAGAAGCCAACGATATTCTGCGCTCTTGTGTGCACTGTGGTTTTTGCACAGCCACTTGCCCCACCTACCAAATACTGGGGGACGAACTGGATAGCCCGAGAGGTCGTATTTATCTGATAAAGGAGTTACTAGAGGGTAAAAAACCAACTGAAGCGACCCAACTTCACCTGGATAGATGTCTAACCTGTCGATCTTGCGAGTCCACTTGTCCATCAGGAGTTCAATACGGAAGACTAGTTGATATCGGTAGAAACATCGTTGAAAAAACTGTCCCCCGAAGGATCGGCGATAGACTCAAAAGAAATGCCTTGAATCAAATCATTACCAGAAAAACTGTTTTTAGATCGCTGATTACGGCTGGCAGGCTGGTCAAGCCAGTTTTACCCAAAGTACTTCAAAAGAAAATTCCAACGCCTCAAAAGGTGGTGATGAGCTGGCCTGAGTCGAATCACCCCAGGAAAATGCTTTTTCTTGATGGATGTGTGCAACCTATCTTAGCTCCCAATATCAATATTGCCGCTGCTCGATTGCTTGACCGCCTTCAAGTGTCCCTGATTCCCACCTCAAAAATAAGTTGCTGCGGAGCCGTAACATATCACTTAAATAAACAAACCGAATCACTTGATTCCATCAAACAAAACATCGATGCATGGTGGCCTCATATCGAGCAGGGGGCGGAAGCTATTATCATCACAGCAAGCGGATGCGGCACTATGATTAAGGAATATGGACACCTTCTTCTGGACGATCCTCAGTATGCGGCAAAAGCCAAAGTTGTATCGGGCTTAACCAAGGACCTGTGTGAAGTATTTACGCACGAAGTCAAACTTGCTGACGAAAAAATATTTAACCCCATTAAGAGAAAGGTACCGCTAGCACAAAGAGTTGCATTTCATGCTCCTTGCAGTTTGCAGCATGGGCAGCAAATAAAAGGAGTGGTAGAACGAATTTTAGTCTCTGCGGGATACGACTTAACTACAATCGAGGATGCGCACCTTTGCTGCGGCTCAGCTGGAACGTACTCCCTACTCCAAGCAGATCTATCAGAACAACTCTTAAAAAATAAAATTAATAATATATCTGCAGACAGTCCAGATCTGATAGTTACGGCAAATATTGGATGCCTCACCCAACTCCAAAGTGGCACCAGCACAAGAGTCATGCACTGGGCAGAGTTGCTAGAAGAAGCTCTCGACTAAAATACTATCGAATAGGGGAAACAAATGAAAAAAATAGCCCTCATCACAGGCGCGACAGCAGGATTCGGAAAGTCTTCGGTAAAAAAATTTATTGAAGATGGCTGGGGAGTTATTGCGACCGGACGACGAGAAGATCGGCTCCTAAAATTAAAAGAGCAATATGGAGAGTCCCTTCATTGCCTAAAATTTGATATCCAAGATAGCTCTCAAGTGGAGGCTGCGATAAAGTCGCTGCCATCAAATTTTGAAAATATAGATTTGTTAATCAATAACGCAGGCCTTGCGCTAGGCACGGCTCCCGCACAACAGTGCGACTTAGAACAGTGGAACACCATGGTAGACACAAATATTCGTGGCCTGATGACGCTAACACACAAAGTTCTACCTAAGCTAATTGAGACACGTGGCGCAGTTATTAATATTAGCTCTGTCGCTGCTAGTTATCCGTATCCCGGCGGTAATGTTTATGGTGGCACGAAGGCATTTGTAGTCCAATTCTCATTGGGGTTGAGGTCAGACCTACATGGCACTGGAGTAAGGGTCACCTGCGTTGAACCTGGGATGTCAGAAACAGAGTTCACCCTCGTTCGGACCAAAGGAGATCAATCGGCTTCAGACAAACTCTATGAGGGAGCCAAACCAATGACAGGAGATGACATAGCGGAGACCTTGCACTGGATAGCCACATTGCCACCCCACATGAATATTAACCGCGTTGAACTCATGCCAGTCAATCAGTCATTCAGTCCTTTTCAAGTAAACAGGTCTTGAGCGCCCTGTATGCTCTCGAGCTGAACCTATTTTCTCTGCGCTCCTAATGCTTGTCTAACTTGCACCATGAACCGCCCTACACAAATAGGATCGATCCATCTAATCACTGTTACGGAGTTTAACTCAGGATCAATCCAAGTGTAGGATCCGCCCGCACCAATAGCAAAAATACTCGACTCTGGTAAACCGGCGAACAGAGAGCTATTGGTATTTAACCAAGTTAAAAAACCATAATTGGGATTTAGATGAGACGGGCTAGTCATTAAATCAAACCAATCCTCGCTGATCAATTGTTCTCCATTCCAACAACCTTTTTGCGAAATAAGTTGACCTATTAACACCTGATCTTGACTGGAAATTCTCACTCCTCCGCCCCAGTGACTTCCTCCTGGAAGAATTGGCATTTGCGCATTATTGATGTGTGCGAACGCATTGTCGTAAGGGGTCCAAGACCAACTGTCACGGCAGCCAATGGGCCCGCGAATTGTTCTTTCGAAAACCGAATCGAGCGGCTCTTTAAATACATGCAGAAGGGCAGTGGAGAACTGATTGATCCTCACATCGTTATATTCCCAATAGGTGCCCGGCTTTTGCAATTCACGTTTCGTTCCCTTCGTAAAATGACACCTAGTATCAGTTTTCTGAAAAGATAGGCGTCTATAATGATCAACCTGATCTGGAATTCCACAACAAATTCCAGACCACTCACTCGTTTGTTGCAATAGGTGCCGCCAAGTCACTTGACGGTTATGAGTAGACTCAAAGCCAATGTTTGGCGCGGACTCAACAACAAAATCATCTAAATCAGCAATCAACCCTTGCTTACAAGCGACACCACATAAAAGAGCTAAATACGTTTTCGCTACACTAAACGTTAAGTCAGCGCGGTTGATATCACCCCAGGAAACTATTTTTTTTCCGTCGACGTGAATGATGCCGGAAACGCCACCTCTTGGAAAAGTGGGGCCGAACAACTTGTTCCAAGGCGGCAAATCTTCCTCATGAATACCCCAGGGCGCTGTGTTGTCCTTGGACCAGCGAATCTCATTAGCAACAGCAAATGAAATACTGTCGTTTAGCAAGCCTTTGTTAAATGTCTTGCTCACTAGCCCACGTTAATTATCGCGCCGACTCTCACCATCAAATACTCGCCCTTCTTGGTTTGCCTCTCTTATATTTTTCCTAAGATTGCGAGTCTTCCACCAAAAGAAGATGATCAAACCGACCACTACGACCGAGATAATAGCGAGTAAGACGATAGAGAACATAAAAGCTAGAATGACACTGGCAAGCCCAATCAGACCAAAAAATATCCGCTTCAAAATAGACGAGCTACCGGTAGCTGTCGCTTTATCGTTAATCCTAAAATAGTAAGTTTTTCGTTTCATTTATTTAGCTCTGTTGCTTAATTTATTTAGCCCCAATGTTCATTATTTTTCCGTGCTGGCGGTGAAATATTTATTTTACGCCAAAGCCCATAAATGAGCAGCCAATAAACCCCGCCACGGTCGATACTTCATCAACCAATCCTGCACATCACAAATGGGTATTTGCGCCTTACCCAGGAGTTTTGCAACCTGTTTGCGAATCACTGCATCTCCATGAAGTGATCCATCTAGGAAAGCGTAACCCCTTAGGAAGGTATAGTTAACCGTCCAAGGCCCTACCCCCTTAAAGGATATTAGCTCACGCGAAAACTCAGCAGATTGTTTTTCTGTAAAGACAGGCCTTTCTAACGATAGTTGCCCCAATTTAACTTTTTCAG
>CAJQMS010000156.1 GCA_905479505.1 uncultured Burkholderiales Genera incertae sedis bacterium
GTTCCCGAGAGTCATGAGGTTCTATTTTTTTTATGATTTTCTGGACGCGTTTTATTACGTCTGAGTACTCATAATGAACCTCAGCCTTGTCGAGACCCAATTTTTTTGATTGTCTAGCTTGCTCTAAGAACTGAGCTGTTTTGATTAATGCTTTTGAGGGAACGCAGCCGGTATTCAGGCAGTCACCGCCCATTTTATGTTTTTCAATCAGTGCAACGCGAGCGTTTACAGCGGCGCCGATGTATGAGGAGACAAGACCCGCAGCGCCTCCGCCAATGACGATAAGGTTGTAGTCAAACTGTTTCGGTCTAGTCCACTTAGCGTAAATTCTTTTTCGTCTAATTAGGCCGATAAAAAGTTTAGCGGTGATCGGTAAGAGTCCAACAACACAAAGAGAAATAATTAAGTCAATTGACAGGATATCGCCGGTTGAATTGAGCGTAGCCAGTTGAGTTCCAGCATTCACATATATGACTGTCCCAAGTAGCATGCCTAATTGGCTCACCCAATAGAAAGTCCACGTTTTTAACGCTGTAAGGGCCATTAAAACGTTGATTACAAAAAATGGAAAGACTGGAATTAACCTAAGTGTAAATAAGTAAAACGCACCATCTTTTTTGATTCCTTCGTTGATAGTCGTTAGCTTATCTCCAAAACGCGACCTTATATAATTCCGGAAAAAAAAACGCGTTAGAAGAAAAGCTGAAGTGGCTCCTAACGTAGAGGAAAAGGATACTAAAATAGTACCCCACCACAAACCAAAGATGGCTCCGCCAGCAAGCGTCAAAATCACTGCTCCAGGCAAAGACAGGGCTGTGACTAGAATGTAAATTGCCACATAGACAAGGCTTGATTGAAATGGTCGATCATCAAAGTAAATTTTTAAAGACGCATAGTTGTCCTTGAGCGACTGGAGGTTGAGTTGCGCTAAAGTATCTAAGATATCCTGCCGGAAAATGAAAAAACCAAGAATTGCTAATGATAAAACGATAGTGATGCTAAGACTTTTTTTGTATGGTTTTTGCGGTTTCATGATGAATAGGCGCTCATGACAATGACCTCGGTATTAGAGTTAGATATTTCAAATTTCCTTTGATGTTTTCACGTGCCAATCTTGACTAGAACTTGATTGCTATTCGTTATAGAAGGCTGCGTTGTATTTGTCAAAGAGTATGACGCTTGTCTTCACCTGTACAACACATGAGACGTCCCACTTTGCTCGAATCATACCAAAGTGAGCTTCTCCCACTGGCCAACTTGTCTAAAGGTGTTCTGCGTTCGTCGATGAATTGGTTGAGTAATAATTCATTCGAGGTTTTTATCACTGCATTGCACCGCTGCAACTTGAGCCATTTCCCGCAGTACAACCGAAACAATGATCTCTTACGGCAATGGGGTTACCGTCAAGTTCTCCCATCTTGAGGTCTCGGACGTGAATTTTTTTCTCTGTATCCCCAAAGGGTAGGCCGAGCATCTGATTAAAATCACAATCGTAAACATAGCCTTCCCAGTCAATGGAAAGTAGCGTTTTGCACATAACCGATGCAAGATTTTTTTCTTGATAGCTGCTCTCGAGTAATTGCAAGTATGATCCGAATTCCCCTCGACTAATCAAGGTGCTTCCAAAGCGTTTTATCGGCATATTTGTAATAGTGAGCAAGGAATCAAAGCTAACATCATAATTCTCCGATAGATGTTGCTTATATTCTTTTTCTAGTGTTTTTTGTGGTGGCGGTAATGAGGCTCCTATGGGGTTATATACGAGATGTAATTGTAGGTCGGGATTTCCTTTGCCGTAACCTGCTCCGTTAAGTTGGCGTAAGCCATCTATACTTCTCTCGAAGACACCATCTCCCCTCTGTGAATTCACATTTTCTTCAGAGTAACAGGGTAGTGATGCGGTGACGATAACTTTATGTTTTGAAAGGAACTGAGTTAGATCTTCTTGCCCAGGTTCTGACAAAATTGTGAGATTGCATCTATCAATGATTGAGATTCGTCGCTTGGTTATTTGAGTGACGAGATACTTAAAGTGAACGTTGAGTTCTGGAGCCCCGCCAGTGAGATCCACCATTTTTGGTTTCACGTTGTCTATGAGCTGCACGATCTCCTCGATTGTGTCTAGCGTCATTTGCTCCTTTCGGGTCGGCCCGGCATTAACATGACAATGCAGACAGGCCTGATTGCAAAGATAACCCAAGTTAATTTGCAACGTTTCGACTTTCCCCCTGTAGATTCTAGGAAACTTGCCATTGTTAAGAAGCGGTAGAGTGTCGTGCATTATCACATGTCGAACTATTAGAGAATTTTAAATAGTAACAAAATAGAAAGGTGCGGGCCCATCATGGATTTTCAAGCTGATCCCGAGTACCATAATTTATCCAGAGTTGGTATCCATTAATAACTATTAAACTGAAACCCACGTTATAGAGGCTCGATTTGCTTCGAGAAAAATATAAAAGATTATTAATATGTATTCTTTTCGCGCTTAGTACAGTGCGCGCGGATTATGCTTTGAGCCAAGGCGAGATGAGCGTGATTTCAGTTGTTGAGCGTGGAGTTGTTTACGTCGAGGTTGAGACAGTCATTAATGCGCCATACGAAATGATATGGTCAGTTTTAACAGACTATGATCGGCTGGCCAGTTATATTCCGGGAATGCGATCGAGCCGTCTTTTGCGATACGAAGGGGACACGGCTTTCGTGGAGCAACGTGGTGTATCGAAAATATTTTTTTTGGAGATCCCCATTGACGTAATCGTTAGATCAATCGAGCGTAGACCTCATAACATTGACATTGAATTAGTATCGGGAAATCTTGATCATTTGTCGGGAGGTTATGAGTTAACGAAAGCCGGGACTCAGAATTTATGGAAGCTAGTTTGGAAAGGTCGTCTAGACCCAAGTCTCCCCATTCCTAATTTCATTGCTGAGCGTATAATCCGCAGTAATATTAGGAATCAATTTTTGGGTGTAATTGAGGAGGTTTCGCGAAGGCGAGATCTCTCCTTGATTGAATTAGAAGTGGAGCATTAATTTTGTCAATCCGGCATTTGTTATGTGTTTTTTTTGCTTGTCTTACCATATTAGGCTGCGCAACGAGTAAGTCCTCCAACACTAAAAAATATCAGGTAGAAAATTTTGTAACTTCTGCCGCATCCTGTCATCAGTGGTTTAACCAGCTTGATCGGATTGTAGACAGGGATGGCGCCCGTGATTTCGGACCAGCTATGGTCGAAGACTATCCGTTTCTTAGAGTTAATCGTTTTCTAGCCTCCTTTGGAGATTCTATCGAAGCGAATGAGGCGTCCTATAATCGCTGGATTACATCCATGTCTATCCTGAATCAGGAGAGCCGCGAAATTGAAATATTAAACTTGAGTGAGAGAGCAGTCGCGATGTTCGGTGTTGGCAGGGATGAGCTTCAAAATATTACGAATAAATGCTCAATTCATTTAACGCAAGCTCTTATTGAACGTCAGAATACTGAAATGGTTCGGTTGAGATCCCGCGCAGTGGTTCCGGATGAATATAATCGGTTGAAACAGGTGGTGGGGCTCTATTCTCTATTGCAATTCCCTTTTTCTGAGGGCATCTCGGATTGGCATGAGGAAGCTAAGAGTACATTTGATCGCTATGAAATTGGAAATCCTGATGGCCTACCTAGGGTGCGGTACACCGCGGATTCGAAAGGCCGCCTCTCACTTTTAGAGGTGAAAAAATTAATTAGTAAACGAGATGCTCTTGGCCAACTAATCTTGCAATCCGACGATATTTATAAATTATTTAGTACCTATGCACCGTCTTTCACTGTCGAAGATACGGGTGACTTTGATCGAATAGGAGCAGTAAAATTTTCTGATAGTCAAGACGTTGTGATAGATGCAAATCTAGCGACTGTATACACTCATTTAGCTTACACGAGGTTCGAGGGTAAAACGCTACCACAACTTGTTTACGCGGTTTGGTTTTCTGCTCGTCCTAAAAGCGGATGGATAGATCTTCTCGGGGGTCACTTGGATGGAATAATCTGGCGCGTCACTTTGGATCATGATGGAGTCCCCTTAATTTACGACTCAATCCACTCATGCGGTTGCTATCACATGTTTTTTCCTAGTGAACGCTTAGAACCGATCGCACCGCCTAGTGAGCGTATCGAATGGTCATTTTCACCAAAGCAGTTACAGAGTAATCTGGATAATCTTGTCATTGATCTCACCGTCCAGTCAAAATCACATTATTTGGCGAGCGTGACTATGGATGCTGGAAGCCCCGTTGACGATAACAAGCGGTATGTTATGCAGTCTTATAATCGTTTACGTTCGCTAGAGAGCGACAGAGGGCAAAAAAATTTGTTTGGCTATGAAGGAATAGTCAAAGGTACTCAAAGGAATGAGCGATTCATCTTGTGGCCTTCCGGTATTCGAAGCCCTGGAGCGATGCGACAGTGGGGCAGACATGCTACTGCTTTTGTCGGACGCCGCCATTTTGATGGGCCTCGTTTATTTGAGAGGTACTACCAAAGACAGTAAATATCCCTCTGACCAATTTTTGTTACGTTCAAGCGCTCACGCTAACCACACACTGCTGCGTGAACAATGGGGGATTTCCATGGTGCCCCCACTGTGCCCTTCTTTCAATATGTCCTATGGACCGGCTGCTTATTTCCGCGACACTATTCTTCGAGCAGCGCCTCTAATTGCGAAACGATCTTGGCGTTCATCGGTGACATCGACGCGGTGAAACTGTAAGCGCTTTCACCGTCTCGCGAAATAAGGTACTTATGAAAATTCCAGCGAGGAATTTCTCCGGTCATTGCCTCCAGCTCAGTAAACACTGGGTTAGTGTTACTGCCGACCACATCAGTTTTGGCTACCATCGGAAAGCTGACTCCGTAATTAAGTTTGCAAAATTCTTGAATGTCTTCATTGGAGCCCGGTTCTTGGTTTCCGAAGTTGTTGGCCGGGAAGCCGACTACTACA
>CAJQMS010000157.1 GCA_905479505.1 uncultured Burkholderiales Genera incertae sedis bacterium
TTGGTATTACGGCGAGCCGCTTAAAAACACTTGGGTTGATAGACAAGATCGTCGCTGAACCTCTTGGTGGTGCGCATCGAGATCATGCTGAAATGTTCCAGACCTTAAAAAAAAGTTTGAGCGACGCGTTGTCGTCAGTCATTGATTTGTCTCCAAAGAAATTAGTTGAAAAACGTCTAGCTCGACTCATGAGTTATGGAAAATTCTTAGAGTCAGAGTGAGCGCATATGATAAATGTCGGGTCGGCAACCCTCATTATTCAAGTACTTGGGTGTGACAGACTTCGAGAAAAAAATTCAGGCACAATTTCAGCGACAGAAAATAATCAATCAGACAGTCGTAGTTGCCTTGAGTGGCGGGCTCGATTCCGTTGCACTGCTCGATTTGGTGTCGAGGTTATCCGTACCTTTAAATTTGAAAGTTTACGCGGCGCATGTCAATCATAATCTACATGTGAATTCTACTAGTTGGGTGTCTTTTTGTTCTCAGTTATGTGCTGAATACGACATCCCTCTTGAGATATACGATGTTAACGTCTCGTCTAATTCCAGTCTGGGAGTGGAGGGTGAGGCTCGCCAGTTGAGGTATCAAGCATTGCTTTCACATGCGGCGTCGGTCTTGTTGCTTGCTCATCATCAGGATGATCAAATTGAGACCTTTTTTTTGCAAGCACTTCGTGGTTCCGGAGTTGATGGCCTTTCAGGCATGTCGATCGCTCGTAAAGACGCAGCGTCTGGAAAGACTATTTTTAGACCTCTACTTAACTTTGAGCAAAAGACGGTTCGGGAATATGTTATGGACAGAAATCTTACCTGGATAGAGGATCCATCAAACAGAGATTCCGATTTTTCTCGGAACTTTCTAAGAAATGAATTATTACCCCTTATAAAATCACGTTTTCCTGGGTCAAGAGGGTCAATATTAAACGTTGTGGAGAATTTGAAGGATGTTGGAACCTTAGTTCAAGATCTGGCCTCGCATGACATTGATCGATGCATCTCAAAAAATGGTGGTTTTAAACTCTGTAGGTTAATTGAGTTATCCGAAGTGCGGGCGATAAATGTTATTCGTGAAATGTGTCGACGTCATGGAGCTGTAGCTCCCGGACGAAGTTGGTTGACCGAGGTTCTTCGGCAATGTTTTTTTGCGAAATCGACCGCATGTGTCTCGGTTGACAGCAAAGAAATGAGTGTGAAGCGATATAGAGAGCATGTCTATGTTCTCAAAAATATTGCCGAAATTGAGGAGGGATGGTGTGATTCTTGGTTTGGTAAATCTACCGTTTCATTACCGAATGATTTAGGGTATCTGGAATTTAAGGAATCTCTAGGGGAGGGTATTCCGAAAAAATTAATTGGGCCCGAAGGATTGAAAATTGCCTTAGGTGCAGGCAGCAAAAGGTTCTCGTTAGGACAAAAACGTCCAAGACGTTCACTAAGAAAAATTTGGCAAGCGAACGGAGTTCCGCCATGGGAAAGGTCGAAGACACCCGTCGTTTTTTTTGGCAATGAGGCCTTGTTTGCTGGAAATATTGGTTTATCTGGATGTCACTTCGCCGAAGAAAATCAACCAGGGATTACTATCAAGTGGCATCAGGGTACCTCTACTGGTTAAATTGTCAGATGCTGCGCGGTTTGATGCGCCATGAGCGTGTTACCATACGCAAGTTTTGTTAACTTAAACAATATGATGGAGAACTTATGGCACTACAACGGACACTTTCAATTATCAAACCCGATGCGGTAAAGAAGAACGTAATTGGTCAAATCCTTTCCCGGTTTGAGGGGGCGGAGTTAAAAATCTCGGCAATGAGGTTCGCTCTCCTATCCAGAGAGGAAGCAGCAGGGTTTTATGCGGTTCATAAGGATCGACCATTTTTTAAGGATTTAGTTGAATTCATGATCTCGGGCCCAGTGTGTATTCAGGTGCTCGAAGGCGACGAGGCTATCCAAAAAAATAGGGATTTGATGGGTGCAACCGATCCAAAGCAGGCAGACCCCGGGACTATACGAGCTGATTTTGCGGAAAGCATCGACGCAAATGCGGTACACGGATCAGATTCACCGGAGAACGCCGCCACCGAGATCGCTTATTTTTTTCCGAATATGAATATTTACAGTCGATAATCGCAAATGTTTTCAAAAACCAATCTCCTTGACCTTGATCGGCCTCAACTCGCAGAGTTCTTGGAAGGGATTGGAGAGGCTGCATTTCGTTCTCAGCAACTGTTCAAATGGATCCATCAACGGGGTATCGTAGACTTTAATGCGATGACTGATCTTTCGAAGTCCTTGAGGGAAAAGTTAGCTGAAAAGGCAGTTATTAACGTGCCTGTGTTTGAGCGCGAACATTATTCTGAGGATGGAACATTGAAGTGGTTATTTCCTGTGGATAATGCCAACTCGGTGGAGGCTGTATTTATTCCAGAGACTGGGCGAGGCACGCTATGCGTTTCTTCACAGGCGGGGTGCGCTTTGGAATGCACTTTTTGTGCGACCGGCCGAGAAGGTTTTAATCGAAATTTAAAGGTCTCTGAGATTATTGGCCAGCTTTGGCTAGCTCAAAATAGGTTTCCACAGGCTGATAATCTCGGCGCGAGACTTGATGGGGTAAGTGCATCGCGCGTTGTCTCAAACGTTGTTTTTATGGGGATGGGTGAACCGCTCACTAACTATGACAATGTAGTTCATGCGTTGCGAATAATGCTGGATGATTTCGCGTATGGATTGTCCCGAAGGAAAGTAACTGTTTCTACATCAGGAATTGTGCCCAACATAGATCGCCTTAGAGAGGATTGTCCCGTCTCGCTGGCTGTTTCTCTTCATGCCCCAAACGATGCACTGAGGAGTGAACTTGTTCCGATAAATAAAAAATATCCGATAGCAGAGCTGATGGAAGCTTGTAAACGTTATACGGATAGTTCATTAGGTAGCGTTGTTTCTGGCGTTAAATGGCAACGTCGCGGTTCGCCACGTGATTTCGTGACTTTGGAATATATTATGCTTGATGGAGTAAATGACAGCCAAGAACATGCTCGTCAACTAATCAATATTACGGAAGGCGTTCCTTGTAAGGTAAATCTTATTCCTTTTAACCCGTTCGATAACTCAGGGTTCCACAGAAGTCCCGATACGGCAGTTACGAATTTTCAAAAAATATTGATAAAATCCGGACTAGTGACAACGGTGCGAAAAACTCGTGGCGATGATATTGCAGGGGCTTGTGGTCAGTTGGCAGGTCAGGTCGAGAATCGTCGATCTCCAAGGCGCAAAACGTCAACGGACTCCTTGTCGATTCAATAAACCTAGGAAGATTACTTTCTTTATTTATGAGCAAAATTTCTAGGCAGAAAACTAATGTGGTGCAGGTTGGCACCGTCAAAGTGGGTGGCGGTTTGCCGGTAGTAGTTCAGTCGATGACGGATACTGATACCGCAAATATTGCGAAAACCGTGCGTCAAATTGCTAATTTGCATGCAGCTGGCTCTGAGATCGTGCGCGTCACTGTCAACAGTTTGGAGGCCGCCGCGGCAGTGCCGCACATTAAAGAGGCGCTGGCGAAGAAAGCGATCGATTGTCCTTTAGTGGGTGATTTTCATTTTAATGGTCACAGGCTTTTGTCGGAGCACCCTGAGTGCGCTGAGGCATTGGATAAGTACCGCATTAACCCGGGTAACGTTGGGCGGGGGCGAAAGAAAGATAGCCAATTTGCTTCTATTGTCGAGTACGCTTGTAAATTTGATAAACCGGTGAGAATTGGCGCCAATTGGGGAAGTCTAGACCAAGATCAGTTGGTTAGGTTAATGGACGAAAATGCCAAAAATGTGATTCCCCAGAGTAACGAACAATTGGTTCGAGAGGCTTTGATTTCGTCGGCGATAAAGAGCGCTGAATTTGCGGAATCAGTGGGCTTGAGTCGTAAAAAAATTATTGTTTCTTGTAAGGTTAGTGATGTGCAAGAGTTAGTTACCGTTTATCGCGATTTGAGTTCGCGGACTGATTATCCCTTACACCTAGGGCTGACTGAGGCGGGAATGGGTAGTAAGGGGATTGTTTCGTCGAGTGCGGCGCTCGCTATTTTATTGCAGGAGGGTATAGGCGACACCATTCGAATTTCGCTCACACCACAACCTGGAGGGGAGCGCATCGAGGAAGTTCAAGTGGCTCAAGAACTTCTTCAGACTATGGGCATTCGATCATTTACGCCGCTTGTTATTTCTTGTCCAGGTTGTGGAAGAACGTCCAGTGATTTCTTTCAAGTGTTAGCGAAAGATATTCAATTGTTCCTCAGGAATCAGATGCCTGTGTGGAAGAAAAAATACAAAGGTGTGGAGGAGATGAAGGTTGCAGTGATGGGTTGTGTGGTTAACGGCCCTGGGGAAAGCAAAAATGCGAACATAGGAATTAGTTTACCAGGCTCAGGTGAAAACCCTGTGGCCCCAGTTTACGTTGATGGGGTAAAGGTCAAAACCCTGAAGGGTGCGATGATCGCGCAAGACTTTGAAAGTATTGTTAATGAGTATGTGCGTGATAATTACGGTAATGGAACTTAAAGTATCCAATCGGTCATCAAAATATGATTTCAGGCGACTAGGAAAATGAGAGTATGAACAAGATTCAAGCGATCCGAGGTATGAACGACATTCTTCCTGAGGATAGTTACAAATGGGAGTGGATTGAATATCGTATTCAACAGTGGTTGTTGTCCTTCGGGTACGAAAATATTCGAACACCTGTACTGGAGAGTACTGATCTCTTTGTTAAGTCTATTGGCGTAGCCACCGATATCGTAGAGAAGGAGATGTATACGTTTACGGACGCATTGAATGGAGACTCTTTGACCTTGCGCCCGGAGGGCACCGCCTCTGCAGTGCGTGCCGCGCTTGAGCACAACATGACGTATAGCAGTCCAAGAAGGCTATATTACTTTGGCCCCATGTTTCGTCACGAGCGTCCTCAAAAAGGACGGTATAGGCAGTTTCATCAAGTCGGCGTAGAGGCTCTTGGGTTTTCGGGGCCGGTTGTCGATGCGGAGCATGTATTGATGGCGTCGGAACTCTGGAAACTATTAGAGTTGCCCAGTGAGGCTTGCCGATTGGAAGTAAATTCTCTCGGAAGTTCGGAGGATCGTGTGAAGTACCGAGAGGCTCTGGTTGCTTATTTAAAGGATAATGAAAATCTCCTGGATGCTGACTCTTGTAGAAGACTGCATACTAATCCGTTGAGAGTGTTGGATAGTAAAAATCCAGATACGCAAAAAATCGTTGCTTCAGCCCCTAAATTGCTCAACTTCTTGTCAGCAGAATCAGTCGCAAACTTTGATAGGTTTAAGTCCCTCCTGCAGCGGGCAAACATAGATTTTAAAGTGAACCCAAACCTAGTTAGAGGCTTAGATTATTATAACGACGTCGTTTACGAATGGAAGACGGATTATCTTGGCGCTCAGGGCACAATTTGTGCGGGAGGCCGTTATGACGGGCTTGCGGAACAAATTGGCGGCAAGTCAGTTCCCGCTTGTGGCTTTGCACTAGGGATTGAGCGTGTTCTTGCAGTACTAGAACATTGTAAAATCTCCATCCCGAGACAGACACCTGACGCGTATGTGGTGTTTGCCGATCTGAAAACTCAAGATTATGCGTGGGATGTTTCCACAGAGTTACGTCAAAATAATTTGTGCGTGGTGCTTCATGGCGGAGCCGGCTCATTAAAATCGCAAATGAAAAAAGCCGATAACAGCGGCGCTAAGTTTGCTATCATTCTGGGCGAGAGTGAGGCTGAAAACAAAACCGTGTCCTTGAAACGACTTCGTGATGAGAAAAATGCAGTTGATAACCAACAGCAAGAACATAGTCTGTCCGAGGTTATCAAGATCATGCGCGAAGAAGCGTCCGGGACTGTTTAAAAAAATATATTAATTTAATCGGGTAAATCAACATGGCAACTTTCGACTTAGACGAGCAAGAACAGTTAGACGCGATTAAGCAGTTTTGGCGATCATACGGAAATATTATCGTTGCCGTTGTGCTTGCAGTTGTAATTGGATTTGGCGGAACAAAATGGTGGCAGCACAAAAACACCACGGCCGCCCAGTCAGCGTCGGCTGCCTTTAACAAAATGGAGACTGCTGAGGCAGATGGCGAAGCTATGCGTTCGCTAACAGACGCTCTTATTAGTGAACACGGTGCGACCTATTATGCCGACCTGGCGAGATTGAATGCTGCTAAAATAGCCAGTGAAAACTCTGATTATGAGCAGGCAATTACGCAGCTTCAGGCTGTAGTTAAAAATGATCGAGACAGCAGTTTAGTCGCACTCGCAAAATTAAGGTTAGCCGCGCTGCATCTGATTACGGAACAATACGATGACGCTATGTCTGCACTTGATGGCGATGCGGAGGCCTCAATGTCTGGTTTATTCGCCGATATGAGAGGTGATATATACGCAGCTCAGTCGCTGAATGATGAGGCGCTAGCCTCTTATCAAGAGGCTTTAAGTCGATTGAGACCCGGAAACCCTTGGATGGACATTGTGCAAATCAAGATCGATAGTCTAGGGTCGCAGTGAGGCACTTTGGTTCTCTTCTTACGCTTCTTGCGGTTCTATTAACTGTAGGATGCTCTGGCGGCCAACGAAGAGAACCCGCTGAGTTGCCAAATTTCGATTCAACGATCGGTCTAAAAAAGGTATGGCGCACATCACTTGGAAACCCTGAGGGTAGCACGTTAACTCCCGCCGTCTCGGGTGATCGGGTATGCGGTGCCTCGGCACATATCGTTGCATGCTTCGATATCGACACAGGGAAAGAAATCTTTGAAAGAAAAACATCGCAAAAAATTACTGGTGGCGTCGGATCTAGCGAAGGAGAAGTTTTCTTTGTGGGTGAGGATGGCTTAGTAACTTTGCTTGATTCATCTGGACTGGTGGTATGGGAAACCAATTTGAGCAACTCCGGAATGGGTGCGCCGTTAGCAGTGGATGATAAGATTTTCGCGCGAGACGTTCAAGGTAAGCTTGTAGGGCTGGACCGACAAACAGGGGAGGCCGAATGGGATTTTATGGCGCCAAGTCAGAGTTTAACTCTGCGATCTAACCCTGGATTAGCTCAGGGATTTGGTGGCTCAATAATTGCCGGCTTTCACGGCGGTGTCGCGATGAACTTAACCTCTGATTCTGGCGAGGTGCGTTGGAAAATTAACGTCTCTATTCCTTCTGGCGAGAATGAGCTTGAGCGGTTATCAGATGTCGTTGGTACACCACTTGTCCTCGGTGATACGGTGTGTATGGCTGCGTTTCAGGGAAGGTTGGGCTGTTATCAATTGGACTCCGGCCGGCTTAACTGGAGCTTTAAAGTGTCTGCTGTAGGTAGTCTTGGGTTTGACCAGGATGACGTATTCGTTGCTGATGAGTTTGGCGATGTGGTGGCTCTAGACGGAAGGACTGGAGCGGTTATTTGGAGGAATAATTCGTTTAAATTCAGAAGGCTCACTGGGCCGACAGTTCTTGGGCGGTGGGTTTTGGTCGGAGACCTAGACGGAATGGTTTTGATGATGGACACGAAAGATGGGTCCCTTGTGGGGACAGTGAAAACGGATGGTAGTCCGATCTTAGTAAACCCCTTGGTTATCGACGATAAGGTCATTATTCAAACCTCTAAAGGAAACCTTTATGCCTTTGTGTTGGATCAGGATTTTTGATTGGCTATTAATTTTCCCTAAAGTCCGGTGCTAATACAATGACATTTT
>CAJQMS010000158.1 GCA_905479505.1 uncultured Burkholderiales Genera incertae sedis bacterium
GAATACCACTTTCCCTTGAACAACCTCGCTAAATGAAGAAGTTCTGAAACCTAATTTTTTTAGCCGGATGGACATTTCAAGTTGAGACTCCGATCTCACACTGCCACCGTCTTCGAACTCGAGACTGTAGGCAAAAAACGATAGTTGTCGAGTTGCCGTAATTTTTGAATTAAGCTGTCTAAGTGAACCAGCTGCTGCATTTCGCGGATTCGCAAACAACTTTTCGCCGACCTCAGATTGCCGAATATTCAAGTCATTGAAGTCTTTTTTCATCATGACCACCTCACCTCGAACCTCAAGAGCTTTTGGCGCTTCATCTCCCAATATTAAGGGAATGGATTTTACTGTCCGTATATTACTCGTTACCAACTCCCCAGCGCTGCCATCTCCTCTGGTTATTGCTTGATCTAAAACTTTGTCAACGTATCGCAAACTAACTGCCAAACCATCAAACTTCGGCTCTGCGAAATAAGATATCTCACCTTCATTATTTAAGGCATCGCGTGTTCTACGATCGAAATTCTTGATATCGCTCTCATCAGTCGCGTTATTTAAAGACAACATGGGACTTAGGTGCGATACCGTTTCAAAAGAGCTTAACGGACTTGAACCGACTCTTTGAGTTGGAGAGTTCTGTGTAATCAGGTCAGGGTGTAATTTCTCAATATCAATTAACTCTTGAAAAAATACGTCATACTCTGAATCAAGAAGAACCGGAGCGTCATGTCCATAATAATCGCGATTAGCTTGATTGAGGGTTTTCCTTAACCAATTAGCACGAGATTTTGCCTTGGACTCCTCACCGTACATCACGAAAATAATTGTTTAGCGACCAATGTACCTGGACGTATTTCTTGCTCATCCATAAGTTTAAAAATTTGTCCTAACTGTTTCCGAATCAAATCTAAACCGCTATCGGTTACGACCAAGCTATTGTCGTCACAAATAGTCGCATTCATTGCGTCCGCGAACTGCTTCGCCACGCCAGCCATTTTATTGAATGTCTTAATACCATCCTCCACCATAGTGACATCAAGCAAAAACGTGATTCCAGGAATTTCTTTGCCGGTCATTTCCTGTTCTATAAATGGCGTTGAATCTCTATTTTCGATAGTGAATAATTCAGCGCCGCTTTCATCGCTCATAATGAATACACCTCGACGATTCAGTCTCATTCCTAGAGCCCCCGATAGACTCAACACTTCCGCACCAGACATAAGCGACCCTCGCGGACGTTCAACCGTTAAACCAAACAATAAATCCACTTCATCGCTAAAGTCTTTAAGTACTCTTGCACGCTCCGCTTCCACCTCGGGTTTTATCTGGGTTGCAATCGCTCCTGTCGGAACCGTTTCAGCATTGATATCATTTGTTATCACTTCGATTTGCTCTTGGGTCAAAGGGCCGTTCCTATCGGTCAGTTGCACAGCTATTATCAACTTTTCAAATATAGAATCAGGATTTGAGACGATCACTGGCTCCTTATGTTTGCGGGTACTCCCCCAAATTTGATGACGTTTCGGTATTGTTTCGAGAACCTCTTGAAGACGGCCTGTGGTGCTAATACAAAGACCTTCTGTTGCGGTTATGACAACTTGGAAAGTAATTTTCGAATCTAATAGTTCCAGATCAAGTGTCTCCTCGGAGCCCTCATCAATCTTCACTACTCTAGAACTGGCTTCTGGATTTGGTTCTTGATGAGAAACAATCGATTTCGCTTTGGGATCACTCATAGGAACGACGTCTATGTTATTAATCTGCTCTAAGAGCGGGTCTTGTCCGGCCTCCTCACTTTGATGATTTAGCTTAGACTTAAATCGTCGCTCCTGAACGCGATTTGCGACAAGCACACCAATGATGATAAAGGCGCCCAACCCTAACAAGTAAAACTGTAAATCACTCATCAAATCACCTCGTATATCAAACCTTGGATTTCACTTCAGCGACTAAACAACCGCTTCCTCATTTAATTTCATCGCTTCTTCTATATCAACCGCAACAACCCTTGACACTCCTTGCTCCTGCATCGTTACACCTATTAACTGCTCACCCATCTCCATTGTTATTTTATTATGGGTAATGAAAAGGAATTGCGTATTTTGGGACATTTTTTTTACTAAGTCACAGTATCTAACGGTATTGCTGTCATCGAGGGGCGCATCCACTTCATCTAACAAGCAAAAAGGTGCGGGATTTAATTGAAATAGAGAAAAGACTAGCGACAAAGCGGTGAGTGCTTTCTCGCCGCCTGACAATAAGTGAATGGAGGTATTTCTTTTTCCAGGGGGGCGCGCGACAACCTCTACTCCCGCGTCAAGTATTTCCTCTCCGGTCAATACGAGTTTTGCCTCACCGCCGCCAAACAGAGCAGGGAACATCTCGGCGAACTGATTGTTAACCTGTTCAAATGTTTCAGATAGTCTCTCTCTAGTTTCTTTGTCAATACTACGAATTGCACTTTCTAACGTCGAGACAGCCTTTAGAAGATCTTCAGCCTGAGAATCAAGATACCCTTTACGTTCTTTTGATTCTGTTAACTCCTCTAATGCTGCCAAATTTATTGCGCCTAGTCTCGTAATTCTGTTTTGTAATGTATTAATCGAATCTGTTGCGCTTTCGACATCAAAATGCTCAGTCACGATAACGAGTAGACGCTCCTCTTCCGCGTCAGATTCGGCCAATTGCTGCGAAAACGCATCACGGGCTAATCGATGCTCCTGCTCGCTAAGATTCATCGTATTTACTGTTTCTCGAAGAGGTTGGACAGCCTGTTCAGTTTTCTGGCGTTGAAGCTCAGCTTGTTTTAACCGTTGCTCCCAGCCGGACAGAGTCTCTCTAGCAGAGCTCAGACTCAACTCAATTTCCCCCCTTCGGATCAAATTCTGCTGGAGCTCCTCCGACTGCATTCCATCTGACTCTTGATTCAATTGTGAGGTTAGTTCATCGCACTCTTCATCCATACGAATAAACATCTGATATACGTTCTTAATATTTGCAGATAAATCAATGATTTTATTCGATAATGTACGATATTCAAATGAGGTTTCCGAATGCTTTTCATTCAGTCCACTTATCAACTTGAGTTTTTTGTTTCGCATGTCATTAGTAGACTGCAAGGTAGACATCATGTTCTCAAGCGAGGTTGAGGCAGAAACAAGTTTAATCTGCATAGCCTCAATCTGCGCGCTCGCGTCCTGATGACGCAGGCTCTCACCTTTTTGCAAACCAACAATTTCAAGCAGCTCAGTATCAATCTGAGCTAGTCGCTCGATCGTGCGCTGATTAAGGTCAGACAAACGCAAGTAATCCACCCTCTCTTGATGCAAGGTTTCCTTCAACTCAACATATCGCTCTCTCGAGTCACCCAGAGCAACTTTCGCATCGCTTACTGCCGCGAAAAGCATTTGAAATTTCTCAGAAGAGTCATCAAGGTCCTTCTTAGAAGACAGAACCAGATGATCAAGTTTTTCGATTTCCAGCTGACGAGCAAGAACACCGTGAACTTCTTGATCTGCCGCAAAAAGGGCTATGCCGCCGGGATAGTAAAGATCACCTCGCTGAGTAATACACATCTCTCCCGGTGACAACTGATCAACTAGACGACGCGCTTCAATATCACTTTCAGCGATTAGCACATGGGACAGCCATCCATCCATTAGACTCTTAATTACCTGATCACTCGTGTCTATGACCGACGCCAAGCTCCTACGACCGGATTGGTCTTTTTTTTCACGTGAATATTCAAAGTTCTTATGGAAAAAAGAAATTTTAGACGGCGGTTTGTTGCTGTCTGCAAACGTAATTGCATCGAGATCATTTGTCGCTATCGACATGAGTCGCTCTCTTAATACGGACTCGACCGCATCTTCCCACCCCTCAGCAACTCTTATCAGCTCCCAGAGACGCTCTTTACTGCTAAACCCACCGGATTCGAGCCATTCTTTCATCCGATCAGATTGCGAAACCCGAGATTGAAGATCAGTTAGTGCACGTTTCTTTGCATCGTAAACTGAATATGCTTTTTTATGCTCATCCAACAAATCGCCAGCAGCATCCTTTTCTTTCTCTACATTCGCGAGGTCACTATCCATCCTTGACAACGTTTCAGCGTGCTCTGAGACCGCGTGGTTTAATCGCTGAATAGAAGAGTCCATTGACTCAATTTTGATCGCATCCGCGGGAGTCAAGTCAAGACGTTCAGCGTCTAGCCTTTCCTTCCTGCTCAATAACTGAGATAACATGTCCGCGGAGTGCTTTTGATGTGTTTTATTTAAACTTAATTGATTCTGCACGTCGGAAATTAACTCTTTTTGAGTATTTACTTCGAGCTCGGCGCTAAGAAAATCTTCCTCGAGTGCTGGCAGCGCCTTATTTGCCTCATTTAAATGATGTAAATTTTGAGTTTGCTCGGCACGGACATCGAGAATGTGAGCCCTCGCATTCCAAAACTCTTGTTCAAAATGCTGCAAGTTCGAGCGCTCTTGTTCACGGTTTGAATGGATACTGCGCAATTGCTGTTGAGTCCGCGTACGTGTATCCCTTAAGTGCTCTATCGTTTGTTCAACACGAGAGATGGTGGAGTTGACCTCGTAAAGTGTTCCTTGTACCTCATTCGTAGCCTTAGAACTTTCATCTCTAGCGATTTTTAATGTCTCTATTTCAGCTTCAGTTTTTCTTAAATTAGCTATTTTTTCTTCAATCTCATTTTTCGTATGAGTAATCTTCGTCTCATACAATGCTCTTGTTTTTTCCGCATCGCGTCTACCAAAAAACCATACGCTATGTTGTGTCTCTTTGAGCTCACGCTCATATTCGTGGAATTTCTCTGCTTGCTGAGCTTGCTTTTCGAGCTTTTGAAGCTGCTTATTCAATTCAGACTGAATATCTTCAACCCTCGAGAGGTTCTCTCTCGTATCTTGCAGCCTGAGTTCAGTTTCCCTGCGTCTTTCTCTATATTTCGACACACCTGCCGCCTCTTCAAGAAAGGACCGCATGTCATCTGGCCTAGCTTCAATGATCCTAGAAATCATCCCTTGTTCGATGATCGCATAACCCTTGCCACCAAGACCCGTACCGAGGAAAATGTCAGCCACGTCGCGTCTTCTGACATGTTGATTATTCAAGTAATAAGACGACGTACCCTCCCTTTCAAGTACTCGCTTAACGGAAATTTCAGAGTACTGAGCCCACGGTCCAGTCAACTTTCCAGCCGTATTATCGAAAATCAATTCGACGCTTGCGCGAGATGTCGGCTTACGATCAACTGAGCCTGCGAAAATGACATCCTGCATATTGTCGCCTCGCAATTGTTTGGCAGACGTCTCTCCTAGTACCCAGCGCACAGCATCAATCACGTTTGACTTGCCACAACCATTTGGCCCAACGACACCTACGAGTTTTCCAGGTACAGGAATGTGTGTCGGATCTACGAAAGACTTAAAACCTGCTAATTTGATATGTGTGAGGCGCAAAATAATATCCGTTGAAATCGTTATAATCTCAGCTGAACGAAACCAATCGTCAACCTAGCGTACTAACACATCTATTTTATCTCAATAACATTATTTACGAATGCCTAACTCAAGAAAAAACGAACTAGAAACTTTTCCCAACCCTGCTCCAAACAATGATTTTCTGATTCGCATGCAGATACCAGAATTCACATGCTTGTGTCCGAAAACCGGACAGCCAGACTTTGCGACTCTATACCTTGACTATCTACCCGACAAAAAGTGTGTAGAACTCAAGAGCTTAAAGCTCTACACCGTATCTTTTCGGGACAAAGGAGCGTTCCACGAGGCCATTACGAATCAAATTTTAGATGATCTAGTCACCCTAACCAAACCAAAATTCATGCGCCTAACCGCACGTTTTTATGTTCGGGGAGGGATATTTACAACAATCGTTGCGGAGCATAAGAAGCGAGGGTTTAAGTCCCCAATATCTATTCAACCACCTGAATTATTAGAGCAGCGGTCCACGTATTAACTCATCATAAGGTCGCTCCACCTCCGACCTCAATAATGGCGCCATTTATGTATGCCGCCTCATCAGAAGCAAGAAAAGAGTATGTGCTGGCGACTTCAGATACGTCGCCAAGCCTACCCATTGGAATGTTTGAGACGATATCCTCGAGGACCCTCTCTGGGATGTCTTTCAAAATCTCCGTGTCAATCATCCCCGGGCAAACACAATTCGATCGAATGCCAAATTTTCCAAATTCTTTTGCCCAAGTCTTCGCCATTCCTATGACCCCAAATTTACTAGCAGCATAATTTGTTTGTCCAAAATTTCCGTAAATACCCACAATTGAAGAGGCGTTGAGAACCACTCCTGATTTCTGAATCATCATTTGAGGAAAAACCATCTTTGAAAAATTAAAAGTACCCTTCAAATTCACATCAATCACAGCGTCAAACGCGTCATTGGACATATTAACCATGCGAGCATCCCGAACAATGCCGGCATTATTAACAAGAACATCGATGCGCCCGTAATTGTCGATAACTGTTTCGACCACTTTTTCGACTGCCGCCGAGTCGGTCACGTCTACAAGAAAAGCCATCCCCCTTTGATCAAAACTCAACTCTTCTTTTAATCGGTTAACAAGCTCTGGGCTAATATCGCAAGCCACTACGAAGGAACCTTCTTCAAGAAATTTTTTAACAGTCGCATAGCCTATTCCCCGCCCTGCACCTGTAACGATAGATACTTTATTCAATAATCTCATCATAAACCTTCATGTCACACTAAAAAATATTAACAATATCTCCCGCTGTAACCATCTCAAATAACTCAACTATCGCTGCGTTTGACATGCGGATACAACCGATTGAACTCGGAATACCTAACTGAGTGTCCTCAGGGCACCCGTGTATATATATAAAACGTCTCATCGTATCAACCGAGCCCAGACGATTTATTCCAATTTGCTTACCGGACAGCCATAGAATACGAGTTAGGATCCAGTCCCGCTCTGGGTTAACGGTACCCAAAGTCGCGTTATAGATTTCCCCCGTCGGCCTGCGTGCAATAAAAACACTGTTGACGGGCTCATTAGAGCCGATTTTGGCTCTAATATAATGAATCCCTCGTGGTGTTTTAAAACTATTATTTTCTTCGCCTAATCCAAACCTGGAGGTTGATATCTCATACACTTTCAATACAGCTTCATTTGGATGCTCACTAATCGAGAGTGACTGACTGGCGGTATTCACATTTAGATACATGATTATCGGCGACTTTTAAAGAATGTTTGCAGCACTTCGGAACATTCGGTTTGCAGTACACCGCCCATGACAGTCGTATGATGATTTAAATTATGCTCGGAAAACAAATCCACAACCGAACCACATGCACCAGATTTAGGGTCATATGCACCAAATACCAACCGAGAAATTCTAGCGTGAATAATTGCCCCCGCGCACATTACACACGGCTCGAGAGTGGTGTACAACGTAGTTCCCACAAGTCGATAGTTGCGAACAGCGCTGGCTGCAAGACGAATAGTATTTATTTCTGCGTGCGCAGTCGGATCACTTGAGAATATCGGCGAGTTACCCGCACCGCCGATTACGTTACCATCTTGTACTAAGACAGCACCTACCGGCACCTCACTTCTTAACGCACTTTCCCGAGCGAACCTCAAGGCTCTGGACATAAATTCATGGTCGCTCTGCAAGCTTTCCGATCCTCCCAAAACTGCTAGACCTCAATAACTAATTTACCTAAGTTACGCCCATTTAAAAGACCAATAAACGCATCTGGTGCGTTTTCAATGCCGGTCACCACATCTTCCTGGTACTTGATAGACCCTGACGCTACCATAGGCTCCACCTCAGATACAAAACTTATGTAATTAGACCAATGATCCGAAATAATATAGCCATTTACGGACAGTTTACGGACTAAGATATTGCGCCACAGGTGTGGGGTTGAGAGGGACTCCGTACTTGCTCCGGCGCCCATTCCGCCATCGTTATACCAACTGATCATTCCACACACTGGTATCCTACCGAATTCATTCATAAGCGGGATTGCTGCCTCAAATAATTTTCCGCCGACATTTTCAAAGTAAATATCAATACCCTGTGGGGCAATTTCTTCAATAGCGTGACGAAGTAACTCAGGCGTTTCATAGTCCTTGTGATTTAAACAGTGATCTAGGCCAAACTTATCAATAGCCAGTTCGCATTTCCCCTTCGACCCAGCAACCCCAATAGTGTTGAGCCCTGATTGCTTCGCTAATTGCGCGACCATCGATCCCACTGGACCGGTAACCGCTCCCACCAACAGCGTCTCCCCAGACTTGGGTCTTCCATGTTGATTTAATCCCCACCAACCTGTAAACCCAGGCATTCCGAGAACGCCAAGAGCTAATGATTTCGGCTCCATTGAGATAGGGATTTTCTGTATCAAATTACCCTCGATGACGGTAAGGTCACCCCACCCCAATCGACCGTAAACTAAATCGCCAACTTCAATTCCAGGAAAAGCACTGGCTTCTACACGGCCCACTCCTCCAGCTTCCATGATCGATCCAACTTGAATGGGGGGAGCGTAAGATTGCACATCATCCATCCGTCCTCTCATGTATGGATCAAGAGAAAAATGAGATAATTTGACAAGTACCTGACCAGGAGAAAGCGAAGGTATTTGAAATTCTTCCAAACTAAAGTTTTCTGCCTTAGGCATACCAATAGGTCTGCTTGCGAGGATAATTCTTTTACCGTGTCTCAAGTTATCAACTCTCCGAAAATATTTAAATCATCTAAATTGCGTCAATAATGGAATTTAAAGTGCTACTCGGCCTCATGACCTCTGCAATTTTCGCAGCATCCGGTCGATAGTAACCACCAATATCAACCTCGCATCCTTGAACACCACGAAGTTCCGTGACGATCTGTTTCTCTTCATCCTTGAGTTTACCGAAAATCTCCCGACATTTTGACGATATTCCATCATCTTCCGATTGATTAGCTAACGCCTCAGCCCAATACATCGCAAAATAAAAATGGCTCTCTCGATTATCAGCCTCTCCTACCCTTCTTGATGGAGAACGATCGTTGTCGAGAATTTTTTGTGTTGCGACTTCAGCAGCCTGACCTAAAATTCGAGCTTTAGTATTCCCAGAGGTCGTAGCGTAGAATAACAAGCTCTCACCAAGCGCGCAAAATTCGCCTAGCGAATCCCATCGAAGATGATTTTCAGCCACTAATTGCTGCACATGCTTAGGGGCTGATCCGCCTGCTCCTGTCTCAAACAGACCACCACCTTTCATCAATTTTACTATGGAGAGCATTTTTGCTGAAGTGCCGAGTTCAAGAATCGGAAATAAATCGGTTAGGTAGTCTCTAAGCACATTACCCGTTACGGCAATGGAATCCCGACCTGTTCTGATTTCCTCTAAAGTTGCTCGTGTTGCCTCTCTTGGAGCTAGAATCTGAAAGTTCTTAGTCATTGATCGATCTAGAAGAGCAGGCTCGACATAGGCCAAAATTTGTTGATCGTGAGCCCGCTGTCGATCAAGCCAAAAAATAGCATGCGATCCGGTTGCGGAAACCCTATCAATAGCTAAATTTATCCAATCCGCAATAGCAGCTCGCTGTGTTACTGACGAACGCCATATATCTCCCTTTTCAACTTTATGCTCGTGTAATAACTCGCCACTCGCCGCGATCATTTGAACCACACCGTCTGCGGGAATCTCAAACGTTGTTGGATGGGAACCGTATTCCTCTGCCTTTTGGGCCATTAACCCCACGTTAGCTACAGCACCGGAAGTAGTCGGGTCCAACGCCCCCGTCTCTTTAAAATATCGAACAGTTTCGTCGTAAACAGGAGCGTAACAATTGTCAGGAATCACGCATTTAACGTCCCGCTCCTTGCCCTCTGAATCCCAGCCTTTTCCGCCTGCCCTAATTACTGCTGGCATTGATGCGTCAATGATGACATCGGACGGGACATGAAGGTTGGTAATTCCCTTATCACTGTCTACCATGTAAAGCTCAGCGCGATTATTTAAGCAAGACGAAATTTCACCTAATATTTCAGGCTCCTCGCGAAGTTGAGCCAGCATTTCCCCTAAACCTGAGTTTGGACTGATACCTAAATCCGAAAATTTTTGGTTGTGTTTCTTAAAAACAGGAGCAAGAAAAACAGAAACTGCGTGCCCAAAAATGATGGGGTCAGAAACCTTCATCATCGTCGCCTTAAGGTGAAGTGAAAATAAAACTTCAGCTTGTTTTGCGTCATTAATTTCGTCCTGTATAAATGCCCTCAAAGCATTTACGCTCATGAATGTAGCATCGACAACTGACCCCTCAGTCAAAACGACTTTGCCCTTAAGCATCTCGTTCACACCATCATTTGCGACAAAGTTAATTTTTGCGCTACCTGATTGTTCAGCACTTATAGTCACTGATTTTTCGTTCGAGTAGAAATCATGATTCGACATTGAGGTAACATGAGTTTTCGAGTCGCCACTCCAAACCCCCATTGAATGCGGGTGGGCCTTAGCGTATTCTTTAACAGCTCTTGCAGCGCGGCGATCAGAGTTTCCCTCCCGTAGAACTGGGTTAACCGCAGAACCTTTTATAGAGTCGTATTTTTTTCGTACGTCTTTTTCCGAATCAGTTTTTGGGTAATCCTCATAATCAGGGACCGAAAATCCTTTTTTTTGTAACTCCGCGATAGCAGCTTTCAATTGCGGCACTGACGCTGATATATTCGGTAATTTGATAACGTTTGCTGATGGCTGGCTTACCATCACACTTAGCCCATTCAAGTCGTCAGGCTGGCGTTGCGAACTGTCAATAAAATCTGGAAAACTCGAAATAATTCGACCCGATAGGGAAATATCTTTAGTCCCGAATTTAATGTCCGCACAAGAGGAAAATGCGCGAATAATAGGCAAGAAGGATCCGCTAGCAAGCTCAGGCGCTTCATCCACAATTGTATAGACAATATCCATCTCTTCGCTAGAACTCATAATTCAGTCACCCCTTATATAAAATCTCAAAATTTTTACAAAATCACTCAATAATTAAACGGCAATCACTTTATCACCGCATCATTCTTACTACTAATAAATAATAACTCAGTCATGGTTACCACTAACTTGCATTGTCTTTGGCAACAAAATACGTCGGGTCTTCAATGACATTCACCTCAACAAGGTTTCCGGCTTTTCTTAGCAATCGCCTACAATCACCACTCAAGTGAACTAAATGTAACTTTTTACCCGCATTTTCGTAGCGTTCCGCCAGCGTATCAATAGCCTCGAGTCCAGAGTGGTCCGCCACACGCGACCTAGCAAAGTCAATGACAACGTCATCATTATCTTTTTTAGGATCGAATCTTTCCAAAAACGAAGTAACAGAACCGAAAAATAGAGGGCCTGTTACAGCATAAACCGTGGAACCCTTATGATCCTCTTGCGACTCTATACGGATATATTTCGCATGCTCCCAACTGAACACTAGTGCGGATATAATCACCCCCACCACCACAGCGACCGCCAAATCTGTTGCGACCGTGACCGCAGAAACTGTTATGAGAATCAAGGCATCACTCACTGGAACTTTTCCGATAATTCTAAAGCTCGACCATTCGAATGTGCCTATCACCACAATGAACATAACACCAATGAGAGCGGCAAGCGGAATCTGTTCGATTAAAGGAGAAGCTATTAATATGAATAGCAATAGGAAAAGTGCCGCACTAATTCCAGAGAATCTGCCTCGACCACCAGAATTAACGTTAATCATGCTTTGACCAATCATCGCGCACCCACCCATGCCGCCAAAAAATCCCGTAACCGTGTTCGCTATACCCTGTCCTACACACTCCCGGTTGCCATGCCCTCTAGTTTCTGTGATTTCATCTATCAGACGAAGTGTTAACAAAGACTCTATCAAACCAATCGCCGCCAATATAATTGAATAAGGCAAAACAATAAAAAAAGTTTCCAAATTAAAAGGCACGTCAGGTAAGTGAAAACTTGGTAAGCCGCCACTAATAGACGCAACATCACCGACCACCTTCGTATCAAGATTTAGACCCCAAACCAAACCCGTGACCGAGGCAATTGCAACTAGCGATGCTGGCAGTACGTTTGTGATTTTTGGTAAAAAGTGAATGATTAACATTGTCACAATCACTAGCCCAAGCAACAGATGAAGATCGGAGCCTTGCAACCACGCCACATCGATAATCGAATCCTCTAGAAAGGTTCCACTCAACCAACCTGGCTCACCGAATTCGCCGAATTGTCGCAGTTGTGCGAGAAAAATCACAATCGCGAGTCCGTTTACAAATCCGAGCATTACCGGATACGGAACAATTCGAATAAATTTTCCCAATTTAAGCAATCCTGCGGAGATTTGGATAAAACCCATCAGGACCACCGCGATAAATAAGTACTCTACGCCGTGCTCCGCAACAAGCGAGACCATTACAACGGCTAACGCCCCAGTCGCTCCGCTAATCATGCCAGGTCTTCCACCAATGCAAGCCGTAATTAAACCGACTAAAAAAGCCGCATACAATCCGACAAGTGGACCGACCCCTGCTACAAAAGCAAATGCAACCGCTTCTGGCACCAAAGCAAGCGCTACTGTTAGTCCAGAGAGCAAATCATTCTTAAGTGACATCACTCGGTTTATACGAAACTCAAACATATTTAATGGATCCTGTTAGTGAAAACTAATGCTATTTCCTGAAGTCCCTGAGGTGGCATACAAATCAAATAAGACCTGAGATATATTAAAACTCACGGCGCTTATTTAACCTGTTACCTCAAATTTGTAGCTGGACCCCCACAAACGATTGAGCACGGCTCAAACACATGGGATCTCGGCGAAGAATCTAGATCGAGCCTGAATTTCTGATTATGAAAATAAAAAACTCAATTTCGTATGATCGACTTATAAATGAAAGTCTTCCGCCAAGGCTTGCGAAATTTCGAATTAAAGTCATTTTAACAAAACATAGTCTAATGACGGCACGAAAGATACCACATTAGATGGTCTCAAAACCACGATAAAGGGTAATTTCTTAATAAGAAAATCTCATTAATTTCGCTGTAGGACGAGTTCAGATCCGGTTTGATTGAGCAATGCTCAACGGCCATCACGCTATAAACTCAATCTAATGCGTAATCGCCGGCATAAACCGAATGAGATGAACCACTTTGATCTTCCTTTCGGAGCACCACACTTCCTACTACCAGCATATCAAGCTCAGTCCCCATAAAACACTTAAATGCGTCGCTAGGGGAGCACACAATCGGTTCTCCGCGAACATTAAATGACGTATTGACCAACATAGGACATTGGGTCTCTTCATAAAATCGGGAAATCAAAGAATGATAGAGGGCGTTTGTCTCAACGTGAACTGTTTGTATTCTTGCGGAATAGTCAACATGGGTAATCGCGGGCACATCAGATCTTGATATGTTTAATTTTTCAATACCAAATAGCGATTCCTCATTGTCATTCATTACTCGCCGCTTATCGTGTGACACACCTGAGACCAACATCATATAGGGACTGTCACCATCAAACTCAAACCAATCATTAACGTACTCCCGAAGAATACTAGGTGCAAACGGTCGGAAGCTCTCTCGATATTTCACTTTTAAATTTAATTTTTTCTGCATTAAAGGCGATCTGGGATCAGCGATTATGCTACGCGCTCCCAGGGACCGCGGACCAAACTCCATCCTCCCTTGCATCCACCCAACCGCCTTATTATCGATCAAGGCTTCGACAACAACCTGAAGCATTTCATCCTGTTTATATGTTTGAAATTTAGCGTCGCACGAAAGCAACTCAGCTTCAACCTCGGCCGTGCTATAGCTTGGCCCGAGATAAGCCCCCTTCATACTATCCAAGTTTGTCGTAATTTGCCGCTCACCCGAATGGTGTATGTGCCAGCCACAGAGCGCAGCACCTAAAGCACCACCAGCGTCACCTGCGGCAGGTTGAACCCAAACGTTATCAAATATATTTGATCTCTCTAGAATGCCATTAGCCACACAATTTAACGCGACACCACCTGCTAAACATAAGTTTCGATGGGTTGTCGACTCCGCGATATCCTTCGCAAGAAGTAATAGCACCTCTTCAGTGACTTTTTGAACAGATGCAGCAAGATCCATCTCACGTTGCGTTAACTCACTCTCGGGTCGTCGAGGGGGACCACCAAAAAGTTTTTCAAATTTTTTATTGGTCATGGTTAAGCCACAGGCGTAATCGAAATAACTCATGTCAATTTGAAAACTACCATCAGCAGCAATATGCATAAGATTTTTTTTAATCAAATCGGCATAAACTGGCTTACCGTAGGGAGCTAGCCCCATCACCTTATATTCACCAGAATTGACCTTAAAGCCTGTGTAAAAAGTAAATGCTGAGTAGAGCAACCCCAGTGAATGAGGAAAATGAATTTCCTTAATCACTTTAATATCAGACCCTAACCCCTCGGCCAATGAGGTCGTAGTCCACTCTCCTACACCGTCAATGGTTAAAATTGCAGCTTTCTCGAAAGGCGATGGATAAAAAGCGCTAGCAGCGTGGGACAAATGGTGTTCGGAAAACAACAGGCGATCGCTCCAATCGACCGTTGTGCCGAGGCTTTGTTTAAGCTCCTTTAGTAAATGAGATTTTTGAAATAGCTTATCCTTGATCCACAACGGCATAGCCGAGAGAAAACTCCGAAACCCTCGGGGCGCGAAGGCAAGATAAGTTTCCAAAAGTCGTTCAAATTTAAGAAATGGCTTTTCATAGAACACCACATTGACTATGTCATTCGCAGACACACCCGCCTCACTGAGACAGTAATTGATAGCATGGCGTGGAAATGCAGCATCGTGTTTTTTTCGAGTAAAACGTTCCTCCTGCGCGGCGGCGACTATGCTCCCATTCTTTAGTAAGCACGCAGCGCTATCGTGGTAGAACGCTGATATTCCGAGAATATACATACTTAGTAGGCCACCTTAATTCAGAAAAGCGTATAGATGAACGGGGCAACAACTGACCCTTGAGCCAGGACTAAAAGTCCTCCGAAAATCACCATTATTAGAATAATGGGAGCCATCCAGAGTTTTTTTCGAACGCGTAAAAAACGCCACAGTTCTTTCAAAATGGTCAACATCGAGACATCACCTAAAATTGATTCTTAAAATCATCCGCCGCTTTAGATGAATGATCTTTCATCTTCCAATGAGTGAGCCTAGATTGCATTCTAAGCCTGAGCTCATCCCGTTTAAATATTCGCATGATAATGGCTATTGGTGAAAAGATAGCAAAAAATATAAACCCCATTACAATCGGACTGACGATTTTCCCCAACATTAACCCGAAAAGCATCCAATTTCGGTTGAGCGATCTTAGAGTGCGTGGTTTTAACATAGCACTGATAAACATCACGCCTGTCAAAACAGCCATACATTGCGCGTAAATAAGCAATGCTGATGTGTATAAATACATCGAGAGTGCCCCTAATAAAACGGAAAAAAATAATCCGAATGCTCGATCTGAAGGCAGTTCTATTACTTGATTTCTTCTGGACATAGGCATAACTCTAGCTAATTTGTGAACTTCACTTCCTAATTAACACTGAATTAGGTTAAACGATCTGCTCACACTTTTGCAGCAATACATTTCTTATTCTTATTTTTTTATAAAAAATGTAGGCCTAAGATGAAAAAAGCCAGATCAGATAAAAACACTGACCTGGCTCGATAATGCGTGGTATCGCGCGCACAACCATGCGCACGACACTAGCTCACCCTAGCTTCTTGCTGAGTACTCTTCATTGGCTGCCCACCATATAAACAAACCAAATGCGATCTTATTAAGAACGTCAGCAAGGTTGTAAATGATGTTTAGAGTGCCGACATCCGTTCCGCCAGCTAGATACCCTAAATAGTAACCAATCGGATAGATTGCCCAACCAAGCGTAACAGTCCACTTCATCAAGCCGTAGGCCTTCTTAACTGCTACTGAAGCTTGTGCCGCAGCTACCTTGCTTGCTTCTCCAGCGAAGATTTCGTAGAGAATATAAGCCCATCCGATCATTCCAATGATGAAGCCCCACATTACGTTCATGTAACCTGCTTCACCCATGTAACCTGGGACCAACATGACCAGTGTACCAATCAGTAGACGCCAGAAAATTCCACCAGAAACCTTTGTGATAGCGGCTAAGATCAAGTAGAACTCAATCATGAGAAGCGGAACTGTTAGAAGCCAATCTATGTACCTAAAGTCTGTCGGGGTATCTCCAGTCGCGACCCAAACCTCACGCATGTACATGTAATGGAACGCAGCAATGAAAGTAACTAACGCACTAACTGTTAGCGATGTTGCCCATTTGCCACCCATCTTCAAGGCTTCCATCAGGAAGAAGATTGTAGCGGCTGCCAATGCCATTGAAATTAACCAGAATGAATAACCGACGAAATCACCGGATTCCAACATCATGGTCTCGGCAAACGCAGACTGAGCCGAAAATAGACCTACTACCCCTGCTCCTATTTGTTGTTTCACGTTCATAAGTTTGATCTCCAAATTAAATTGTTTAGTTTTAATTTTCGCTCAAATCACGCTGTTGTTATTTTTATAGCCGTTTGTAGTCAGCCTGCGAAACCATCGCGACACGGCAGATAATAGCTCATTTTTTAATCTATTTCCTATATCTTTTTCTGTGCTGGAAAAAGAAAAATATGAACTACTGTGATGAAGTGACCACCTAGTGTTATGTTTACGTTCTATATTAAGCATAGAGCAAGTAACCTCGCTAACTTTGCACAACGTATAAACAGACAATTTTATTTAATTACTTATATGTTAAACAATAGCTTAAGCGGAAAATTGAACAAAATAAATTAAGTAAAAATGATACGCGGTCACTATTACCGGGTACATAACGAATTTACTCGGAGAGGATAGGAAACTATGCAACAAAACCCAAAATCTGTGAAGGTCGTCGTTGTTGGCGCCGGTTTTGGAGGCATGGCCTCAGCGCTCAGGGCGCGCTCAAAAGGATATCACGTGACTTTAGTTGATCGCTTGCCCCAGTTGGGTGGTAGAGCTCAAACGTTTGAAAAATCTGGTTTTAAGCATGATGCCGGCCCAACCGTTATTACAGCGCCATTTTTATACGCCGAGCTTTTTCAATTATTTGGAAAGGATCCTGAGGATTATTATGAGTGCGTTCCGTTGGATACTTGGTACGAATTTGTATTTGAAGATGGGGAAAAGTTTGTTTACTCAGGAAATATTGAACATACCTTCTCAGAAATTAAAAAATTCAGTCCTCGAGATGTCGAAGGCTACAAAAGTTTATTGAAAATTTCAGAAAAAATATTCGACATCGGATTCACGAAATTAGCAGCGAAGCCGTTCACTTCGATTGGTCAGATGTTTAGGCTATTACCCCAATTAATAAAACTGCGGAGTTATAAAACCGTTTATCAACTAGTTTCCTCTTACATCAAAAATCCCTATCTTAGAAAAATTTTTTCGATGCATCCTTTGCTGGTGGGCGGAAATCCTTATTCAACAACCTCAATCTATACCCTCATTCACTACCTAGAAAGAAAATGGGGGATACATTTCATTATGGGAGGTACCTCGGCTCTTGTCAGCGCTTTGGAGAAATTGTTACGTGAGGAAGGTGTGGTTATTGAGAAAAATTTTGATGTGACTAGCATCCCTATAAATCCTTTAACTGGCCGAGCGATGGCAGTTGAAGACGGTAAAGGGAAGGAAATTAAAGCCGATATCGTTATTTACAACGGGGATCCGAGCTACGCTTACCAAAATCTGTTTAATGGAAAGCTGAGAAAACCTTTGAGCATGAAGCCAACGTCTATGACACAGTACTCGATGGGACTTTTCGTTCTCTACTTTGGGTCAACTAAGAAATATAACGATGTAGCGCATCACACGATATGGCTCGGGAAGCGACACAAGGAATTGTTAAAAGACATCTTTGAAAAAACGATACTCACGGATGACTTTTCCCTTTATTTGCATCGCCCCACAGCAACAGATCCGAGCTTTGCGCCCGACGGTTGCGACAGCTTTTATGTTCTGTGTCCTGTTCCGAACCTAAAATCAGGTACCGATTGGGACGTTGAAGGACCAAAACTGAAAAACCGAATTGTGTCGACATTGAGTAACTCTCTCTTGCCAGACATAGATAAACATATCGTCGAAGACTTTTGGATGAGCCCAAAAGACTTTAAGAATGAATATAAAAGCGTTTGGGGAGCTGGTTTTTCAATCGCGCCATTATTTTCTCAATCTGCTTATTTTCGCTTTAAAAATCAGGATCCAAGATCTGAGAATTTATTCTTTGTCGGCGCTGGCGTTCACCCGGGAGCGGGATTACCAGGTGTTGTCAGCTCAGCCAAAGTTACATCAACCTTGATCGATCGATACCTTAAAAAGACTGCTGAATTTCGATAACTCGTCAAAAATCACATGTTTGCTAACACTAAAAAAGCGCAGATGTCTTTATCTAAAAAAATCCTTCGTCACCACGGAAGGACTTTTTGGCTAGCTTCTTTTTTTTTACCGCGACCGCAAGCCGCGCAGGCAACACAACTTTATGGATTCTGCAGATTAATAGACGATTTAGCGGATGAGCCATCTCGCCCAAGAGGTCATGTGGTCCATGAGCTCATTAATTACTTTTCAGTTACTGGCGATGTTCCAAAAGATCTAAATCAGTCGGAAAGCCTATTAGTATGCACAGTTTTTAATTCAGACCTCAACAAAAGCATCATTCTAGAATTACTTTTAGGAGTAGAGTCAGACCTCAAATCAAATATTTTCACTGCGGAGTCAGCACTTATTCGTTATTCTTATGCCGTTGCCGGTACAGTTGGTATCCTTATGGCCGACATCATGAAGTCTCGAAGCGAGCAGGCAAAATACCACGCCATCGATCTAGGAATTGCTATGCAGCTGACCAATATATCTCGAGATGTTCTCGAGGATTCCCAAGTTGATCGAAGATACATACCGATGAGCGCCGGGGTCAGTGAAATCAGAAAAGGTCAAAATCGTAAAGATGTAAGTGCACAAATTAGCCACGTCATCGATCTCTCAGAAACTTACTACCGATCCGGGCTCGAAGGTCTCGCTTACCTTCCAAGAAAAATGCGGCCTTGCGTCTACATTATGGCCGTACTTTACCGAGCTATCTCCCGAAAACTCAAAAAAAACAACGTCAACTGGCATCAAGGCCGAACAACGATTACCCCCATCGAAAAGATATATTTAATATTGACCGCACTCCCAACCTGTTTTCGACTCCTAGTCCAGAAAAGATCAGACAGAGAAGCCTTGACCAGTCATAAAACGGACCTACATAGTCATTTGTCAGGACTACCTTGTGTGCATCGATGACAACCAATATTAATCAGGAATATGTGGTTATAGGCGCGGGCATATCTGGTCTTTTAATTGCAAAAAAACTTTTAGCGCAAAGTGCGTCGGTCATACTCATTGGTCCAGAAGATCATCGTGAACAGACCCTATGCTCGTGGCGGCATCAAAACACAC
>CAJQMS010000159.1 GCA_905479505.1 uncultured Burkholderiales Genera incertae sedis bacterium
AACTATGGATTTTTTTCGATTCGATGATAACGGTAAAATTATTGAGCATTGGGACTCGATACAAAGCGTTCCGAAGGAATCGATGAACACCAATACTATGTTCTAATTCTTATAACTAATCGAGATTCCAACATAATTTTTTTATACCGCCCAAGCTACCTATAGATAAAGTAACCCTGTGTAGACCCTCCCGAAGTTATGCAATGGCAAGAATTGCCTATTTCTGATCCTGGAATTGATGAAGTTTCTTACTCCTTTGGAACCGAAATGTTTATTCAATAAAATCCAAAGTTAATACAAGGCTTGGAGGAAACGGGTTCGAACATTCTCAGATCGACGCGCAAACTACAAGTAAAACTTACCCCAATACTGGCGACAGCCACCTAAAGTTTTCTTCCTCACCCTCTTGACGTAGTTGGCTATACGTAGCCACTTGATCTTCACCGATATTCCCAAGCATAAAGTAACGGGCGTCCGGATGGGCAAAATAAAATCCACTAACAGATGAAGTTGGCCACATTGCGAGACTATCGGTTAACGATATTTTCGTTTCAGTCTCAACATCCAGTAGATCCCAAAGCGTACGTTTCTCTCGATGATCAGGACACGAAGGATAACCTGGAGCGGGACGTATTCCCCGGTACCTTTCACGAATGAGATCTTCATTGCCTAACTTTTCTCCCGAGTCATAACCCCAATATTCAGTACGTACCCGTTGATGCAGGTGCTCCGCAAAACTCTCGGCAAAACGATCCGCCAAGACCTTCAATAAAATAGCTCGATAATCATCGTGTTCCGCCTCATAACGCTTTACATGTTGCTCAATTCCATGCCCAGTCGTCACCGCAAAGCCACCAATAAAATCAAGGGTTCCAGCATTCCTTGGAGCAATAAAATCGGATAAGCATAACTGTGGTTTACCATCAGGTAGTGGCCTCTGCTGTCTCAACCAATGGGTACGTGCAATCTCTCGACCATGGTTATCAGGGTCAAGAATAACGATACTGTTACCCTCTGAATACGCTGGAAAACAGCCAAAAACAGCATCCGCTCTCAGCCACTTCTCATCAATAATTTGCGTCAACATTGACTGCGCGTCTTTGAAGAGTTTACGAGCTTCTGGGCCTTTCCTTGGATCATTCAAAATCTCCGGAAACTTCCCACTAAATTCCCACGCATTAAAAAAAGGCATCCAATCAATTGTTTCTACCAAACTTTCAAGTGGATAGTCTCGCAACACCTGCTTACCTAACACCTTGGGCACAGCTATGCTACCTGCATCAAAGACTAATGACTCCGCCCTAGCGTTTGCATCGGATATTGACAAGATTTTTTTCGTCTTACGACCAGAGTGAACCTGCCGTTTACGATCGTGCTCTACCTTTATCTCTTCGTAGAAATCTTCTCGATGGTCACCCAACAGTTTTGATGCCACACCAACCGCTCTACTTGCATCTTTTACATAGAGCACGGTTTGTGAATAAGCTGGGTCAATCTTAACTGACGTATGCGCAGGGCTTGTTGTTGCTCCACCAATTAATAAAGGGACGTTAAAATTTTGCCTCTCCATCTCTGAAGCAACCGTTACCATTTCGTCGAGCGATGGGGTTATTAGGCCAGACAACCCAATGATATCCGCATTATATTCAAGCGCCGCATCTAATATTTTCTGCGCAGGGACCATTACGCCGAGATCAATCACTTTATAGTTGTTACATTGAAGGACGACACCTACAATATTCTTACCGATATCGTGCACGTCGCCCTTTACCGTGGCCATGATGATGACGCCATGCTCTCGGCTAGTATCTCCAGTCGCCGCTTTCTCCTCCTCGATAAAGGGAATCAAATGTGCAACCGCTTTCTTCATAACTCGAGCAGACTTAACTACCTGCGGTAAGAACATTTTACCTGCACCAAACAAATCTCCGACAGTATTCATTCCGTCCATGAGGGGACCTTCGATAACGTGTAACGGCCGAGTGGCTTTCAATCGAGCCTCTTCGGTATCCTCGACAACATAGGCGTCAATTCCTTTCACCAACGCATAAGATAATCGCTCCTCACATGAGTGGCTGCGCCACTCCGCAATCGTATCGTCTTCTATCACTTTTCCGAGGTTAAAGCGAGGCGCCGCATCAACTAGTCGTTCGGTCGCATCGTTACGACGATTAAGAATGACATCTTCGACTAATTCGCGTAACTCCATATCAATATCTTCATAGATTGCCAATTGCCCTGCATTAACAATCCCCATGGAGAGACCTTGGCGGATGGCATAAAACAAAAATACCGAATGCATAGCTTCTCGCACAGAATTATTGCCTCGGAATGAGAACGATACATTTGAAATACCGCCGGAAATATAACTGTAAGGGCAATGCGTACGTATATCATGACAAGCCGCTATAAAATCTTGCGCGTATCCATTATGTTCCTCTATGCCTGTCGCGACAGCAAACACATTAGGATCAAAAATAATATCTTCGGGCGGAAAATTAATTTCATCAGTCAACAACCGATATGACCTCTCACAGATTTCTTTTTTTCGACGTTGGGTATCAGCTTGGCCTTGCTCATCAAAAGCCATGACAATGACTGCGAACCCATAACGACGGACCTTTCGTGCCTGTTCTAGAAACTGCTCTTCACCTTCTTTCAATGAAATCGAGTTGATGATGCCTTTACCTTGTACACATTGCATGCCCGCTTCCAGCACATCCCACTTCGATGAATCAATCATCACAGGCACACGAGAAATATCCGGCTCAGAGGCAATCAAATTAAGAAAAGTGATCATGGCCGATTTCGAATCAAGCATGCCTTCATCCATATTGATATCAATAATCTGCGCACCATTTTCAACTTGTTGTCTCGCAACTGTTAATGCATCATCGAGCTGGTTATTGAGAACTAACCGCTTGAACACAGCAGAACCAGTCACATTCGTTCGTTCGCCGACATTAATAAAACCAGTCGTCTTGTCAGCAATGAAGGGTTCGAGCCCGCTTAATCTCATCAATGGTTCAAAGTCAGGAACAATACGTGGGGAAGTTCCTCCGACCTGCTCTGCAATTAACCGAACATGTTCAGGCGTCGTACCACAACAACCTCCTACAACATTCACCAATCCACTTTGTGCGTACTCAGCGACAATCTCAGCCATCTCCTCTGGACTTAAATCGTATTCGCCAAATTGATTAGGCAAACCCGCGTTCGGATGTGCGGATACAAATGTGTCCGCGACACGAGATAAATCTGCTAAAAACTGACGTAGTTCTATTGGTCCAAGCGCGCAATTTAAACCAATCGTCAGTGGTCTGGCGTGACGAACCGCAAACCAAAAAGCCTCCGTTGTTTGCCCCGACAAAGTTCGACCTGATGCATCAGTAATCGTGCCAGAAATCATAATTCGTATCGGTATACCGGATTCCTCCGCAACCACATCTATTGCATAAAGAGCAGCTTTTGCATTTAACGTGTCGAATATGGTTTCAACTAAAATTAGGTCTGACCCGCCCTTCATGAGAGCACGTGTTGCCTCGGTATATGTGTCAACTAGCTCAGCGTAAGTAATATTACGTGCGCCGGGATCGTCCACATTAGGGCTAATTGAACAAGTTCGATTTGTTGGGCCCAAAACACCTGCCACAAGCACAGGACGTCCGATGCACTCATCGGCGACTTTCCTAGCAAGTCTCGCCGCCTCTGTATTGAGCTCGTAAACAAGGTCTTCCATACCGTAATCCGCCATAGAGGGAGCGTTGGCGTTAAAAGTGTTTGTTTCGATAATACTTGCACCAGCATCTACATAAGCCCCGTGTATTGATGCGATCAGTCCAGGCTGAGTCAAGGTCAATAGGTCATTATTACCTTTGAGATCTTGCTCATATTCAGCAAAACGACTTCCTCGATAATCGCTTTCCGTTAATTCAGCACCCTGAATCATGGTGCCCATTCCTCCATCGAGAATAATTATTTCATTGGGCAAGGTGTCTAAGAGCCATTTAATACGTTCAATCCGATTCATTTGCTACCTCGAACACCAATTGCATGACAGACTGTAAAGCTAAGCTCAGCACGATTTAAAGTGTAAAAATGAAAGTCACGAACACCTTCCCGACCTAGCGCCTCGACTTGCGAGACAGCCACATGAGCCGCAATGTGTTGCCTTGTCGTGACATCGTCATCTAATCCGTAAAACAAATCAGCCAAGCTCGACGGTAACGATACTCCGCAAGAACCCGCAAAACGAATCAGTGTTTTGTAATTAGTTACCGGCAAAATACCAGGTATCAACTCTACCTTTATACCGGCAGATTCCACCCGGTCACGAAATTTTAGGAATATAGTATCGTCAAAAAAGAACTGAGTTATTGCACATTTAGCACCTGCGTCAACTTTACGTCTTAAACTGTCTAGATCTGCCTCTTCGGAGAGCGCCTGGGGGTGAGTTTCTGGATAGGCTCCTACAACCAAATCAAAAGGATGCTTCTCAAGCAGCCCCTCCACCAAGTCAGAGCCAAAAGCATACCCATCCTTATGGGGCACATAATCCGCCTCCGCCCCTCCCTCAGGATCTCCCCTGAGCGCCACGAGCTTACGAACCCCTAGGTGCCAATACTTGTCAGCCAAACTATCGACATCCTGGCGAGATGCGCCAACGCATGTCAAATGTGGTACCGCGTTTAGAGTGGTGTCAGTCAAAATACGTTTGATGACTCGATGTGTTCGTTCACGCGTAGAGCCATCAGCTCCATAAGTTACGGAAACGAACTTAGGGTCAAGTGGCGCTAGTCGCTTAACGGTCTTCCAAAGACTCAATTCGGCGTCATCTGAATTTGGTGGAAAAAACTCAAAGGAGACACGAGGTTCCTTATTTTTAGCTTCCTGAGTTACGTTCATAGAATTTCCTTCTGTCGATCTTAATTGCGAAATCTGCGATTCAAAATATCAATCACGAAAAGAAAAAAACTTATACGTGCTTGCAGTCGCGATTGATCAAGTCAACAACGCCTTTTTGACGTCCAGATTGAACTTGCAAACTTGTGGAGATTTTGCTTCGTTTACGATAAGTAATAAAGATCTTTACCTAAACAAGATTTGAAAGATCGTCTGAAACAGCGACCCGAGTAATCGAGAGTGAAAAGAGTTACTTTTTTTCAGATTCGCTAACTACAAAACCTATTGGTGCCTTCATAACTTAAAACACGATGTTACTCGCATCCTCAGGCATTAAGGAGTTAGTAATTAAATCTTTTAGGTATAAGTTTAGATCAAAAAAATAGTAGTTAGCACTATAGCTATCCCGCAAAATTACACCGTGATTACAATATGACGAGAGTTACTCAGAGGGTAAGAGTCACTTCAACGATGATGAGGACAATGATTTAAACGAAGCTTTGCGTTCCAGGGACAAGGATTGGAACGTTGCCTGTGGCGTTTATCCAGACCTCAGGACCATATTTAATCGCCTAGGTGCTATATCTAGTAAGCTGTCTGCTGCTTACAAAATCGTCATGCTAGATACTAAAAATTTTTCTGATAGAAATTCTATCGCTATCAATTTAGAGAAGAAGTTTTTGGAGAGTTATTTCGGTAGTGATCCTCGTATCATTCAGTTTGCGAAGGCTCTAATAATAGAGAAAAAAAGAGATGCTGCTAAATCGTTAAATGAATATGTTCGGGTCATTGGGGTTGAAAATAGTCAGCAAGTAAGTGCCATTATCAATAAAGTGAGAATGGAGTTTTATCTACCTCAAACATTCGGAATGGGGATATCAAAGGAAGAGATTGGTCCAGACCAAAGTGGATCTTTAGGTTTGGTGATTTGTGTCATTGCCGTCCTGATTTTTGCGTATATGGCGTTCATGAGTATCAGATAGAGCTGTACCACTTGTGCATCTAAGCTCCGCATCTGTGATAGGTAATTTTTAGGGTTCCAGTTTATCTTTTTTGTATCTCCCAAGCTACCTATAGATCACGTGACCCTGTGTAGACCCTTCCCCGGGGTGTTTAGAGGTGGAATAAAGAGTACAAATTAGTTACACAGACATGTTACACACCTCAAATTTTTAACTTTATAACCTATTGATTTATATAGATTAAATCAAGTAAAAATAGGGTGGCGGAGAGTGAGGGATTCGACGTTCAGTTATAACGGTGTCGGACAGTGGGCAACTAGGACAATACCAATGGTTGCAGGGTCGTTGCCTATTAACTCTTTTTTCATAAAGGTTGTTGACTGTGGTCTCGAAAGTTCTTTTTGAGCTTTCCCGAAAGCATTGAAATAGATACGTGTTTCTAATGGCATTGACTCAAAGCATGTCGCATTCAGATCGTCAGGACAAGCTGCTTGGATTAATGTGGCATATTCTTGCATTTGTGGAAGTATTCTATTTTTCATCTTCCGTGTGTATTCAGACTCTCCTTCTGCTCGGTTTGACACCTCTATCGCCCCTGCGCATATACCAAGGTTAAAAGCCACCTCTTCTTTTTTTGCTTGCAGGTTTTTCGCATCTATTTCTTTTTTATTTTTTTCATATTTTAAAAAATTGAGTAACTCAACTTCAGTAATATCATTCATTCCATTAAAAAACTCATTCTCATTTCCCCTGTTATAGACATCTTCAACATCCTTTCCAGTTTTCACCCCGTAACTGAAAAATTCTTGTACTAGTGTTTCCGAAATTTGAGGGCTAAAAATATTGGAAAATTCTTCTGCGGCTTCGCTCGAGTAGTTCTCCGCATAGGTTTCAGTACAACTTAAAAAAATGGCGAGCATTAGTGTTGCGAGACGATTAGAGTTTACGAGTTTCATGACTTCTTACTGCGCAATGTTAGGTTTCGGCAATTGTATTTCACTTTTAATCCTATGATTTCTCTACCCTCGCTTTGAGTGCCTGGGAATCAATAACATAAATATTAGCAAAGCTATATTCGCTGGTCTATGATATTTTCTTGCTAATTGGCATATCGTTTATGCGGTTGTCGGCGTCATATCTCGATTATTTTTAGTTGTTATTACTTGAGGAGTTCTTATGTCTAAACACATCCTTAATTTGTCCATTGCAGTCTTTTTTCTAACTCTATCCTTAGTATTCATTTTGGGGGGGATGAGGGTTGAAAAAACTTTAAATCAATATGAAGAAAATATGGCTATCCAAAAAGAAGTTTATGAGGATATGAAAGCGTTTAATGGTCTTTTGTACGAAGGTGCTTTAGCGTTTGGAGCGAGGGTATTGTCCTCAGAGGGCGTTATGTCTGAACTTGAGGCGGATAAGATTGTTGAGGAATCAATTAGTAGAATCGAGGAGAAAGATAATAGATTGGGGCAAATTGCAAAATCAATGAACCATGCGGCAATAAGGCGTCGATAATGTTTATGCGTCTATTAAGTAAATCGTTTCTCGTTAACTTTGTTTGTATCTCCCAAGCTACCTATAGGTCACGTAACCCTGTGTAGCCCCTCCCCCGGGGTGTTGTGTTTGGATAGAATAGTCTCACTAGCGCTAGTCTAAAGAGGAAACTTTCGATGGATATACTCCTGTCCCAATCTCAGCCAATCCCGTTACATGCGTTAGCCGCAATCGTGGCTATCTTG